>JBMOIA010000256.1:0-2609 GCA_049317565.1 Terrimicrobiaceae bacterium
GGCCCTCCTGACCATCCCGCTTCAAGCGGCCGCCTTCACCTTCCGCCGCCTCACGAGCCAATACAGGCCCCCGCCAATAAGAAGAACCCCGCTCGCGGCCACCTGCCCGGGCTCCGGCACTGCGGAGGAATCGGCAATACTGGCTATGCGAAATCCAATATTGTCGCTCTCGAACGAGGGATAAAAGCGGGTCTGGAAGGAGGACCGCAGGTAGCTGGCGGTGTCGCCCCAAGAGCCCCCGCGGAGCCCGCGCTCACCTTCGATCACCGCATCATTCCATTCCCATATATTTCCGCTTTGGTCATAGGTGCCGTAGAAGCTTGCCGAGTTCGCTCCATACGCACCGCCGTCCGTAAGAGAGGAGGGAAGGCTATTTTGATCCTTCGCGTAGTTTCCATCGTAGTAATTTGCCGATTGAGCGACGCCTATCGTATTTCCCGCGATGGTGTTGGTTTGCATGGCATATTGCCAGTAGCCCGCATTGGTCCCGCCGCCTTTGTAATAGGCCGCTTTATACCATTCGTCTTCGCTGGGAATCCACCAAGTCGCCCCCGGGTTTTTCAGGATGACGCCGGATGATGCCCCGTTAAGCGTGTAAGCCCCAGTCTCGGTGCTCGCACCATTGGTCGCGCCATTGTTCATCCAGTTGGCAAAGCGCGCCGCATCAAACCAACTCACATATGTCACCGGGCGGTTCCCGCTCCCGATCACAGAATAGTTGTAGCTCCCGCTGCTCCCGCTCCGCGAGATGCCGGCGATGTCGAGGTTCGACGCCATAATCGAGTTGTAGAGACCGTATGAATCCGTCGCCGCCACGGCATTGAGAAACGCCGTGTATTGGGTGAGCGACACTTCGTATTGGCCGATCCGGTATTGGTAGTTCACCGAGCCGTAGCCGGTGCTGTCAGCGGCATTACCCGGATCTCCCACAAGCACCGTCGGCATGACCAGCGCCGCGTGCGCTGTTCCTGCGACCAATCCCCCAAGCACAAGCCCGAGGGCCGCTACCACAGACTTTTGGAGTTTCCTTGGTTCAGAGGGATGAAGTTTCTTGAGGAACAAGGCTGCTTAATCAGCGTTGGCCTTACGATGGGCAAGGAACTTTTTATGCAGGGGATCTGCAAGAATGGGATTTTCTGACAATCCATCAGTCCCCCACCCCGCCGCAGAAACTCACTCCTCCGACGGTTCGGGAGAAACCGCCGGTGTGGCGAAGGCCTCCGGGGCTTGTTTCTGGGCCCATTCGATAAAGGCCATGCGGGTGGCGCGGTATTCGTCGCGCATGGTCCGGGCCTGCCGGCGGAAGAGGTCGGCTTGGACGGTGTCGCCTTTGGCTTCGAATTCGCGGATCTGCTCGTCGATTTTGTCGAACGAGGCGTCGAGGCGCTCGAGCGTGAGCATGTTCGGGGTCTTTTTGAAGGTGTCGAGGTTGTGGCGGATTTCCTGGATGGTGTTCGACGGGGAGTCGCAGGCGGCGAGGAGGAGTGCGGCGAGGATGGCGATAAAAAATCCTGCGGCGGGCCTTCCAGCGCAGGCCGGGCGCGGTTGGGAAGGTGTTGTCATCTCCATACGCAGGGAACTAAATTGCGCGGGCGATGGCAAACACGAGTTTCGAGGAGGCATTGCCGTTGGCGGGGCGATCAAGTGCATCGGCGGAGGAGACGCGGGCGATCGGGCGCGAGGCGGGGCGGGCACTGGCGGGGCCTGTGTTTATCAGCCTCGAGGGGCCAATGGGCGCGGGGAAGACGACTTTTGTTTCGGGCTTGGCGGAGGGATTGGGGTGCGAGGCGCGGGAGGTGTCGAGCCCGACATTCACACTGGTGCATGAGCACGGGGGCGGGCGGTGGCCGCTGGTGCACATGGATTGGCACCGGCTGGAGCAGGCGGGGGATTTGGAGGCGCTGGGGTTCGACGATTATCTGCGCGGCGGGGCGGTGCTGGCGGTGGAATGGGGCGGGCGGTTTCCCGAAGCGCTGCCGGCGGGTGCGGTGAGGCTGGAATTTTCGATCGATGGCGGGGCGCGCACGGTGAGGAGGCTGGCATGAGGGTGCTGGCGATCGAGTCCTCATGCGGCAGCGGAAGCGTGGCGGTTTGCGAGGATGGGCGGGTGCTGGCGGAGGAGGAATTTGAAAATCCGCGAGGGCGGGGTGTGGAATTTTTTGCGGCGCTTGAGCGCGTGGTGGAGCGGTGTGGCGATTTCGACCTCGTTCTCGTGGGGACAGGACCGGGCGGCTACAATGCCCTGCGAAGCGGCATCGGGTCGGCGCTCGGCGTGGCAAGGGCGCGGGGCGTGGAATTGAAGGGAGTCTGTTCGCTGCTCGGATACGACTCGCCCGAATATCATGTGGTGGGCGATGCGCGGGCGGGTCAGTGGTTTTTCGCCCATGTGAAGGATGGTCGGCTCGAAGGCGAGGTGCGGCTGATGGCGCCGGAGGCGGCATTGGCGGCCGTGCGGCCGGGGATTCCGGTCTTTTCAACGGGTGTGGCGGCGGATAGGGCTTGCGTCGAGGCTCCGCGGGCGCGGTTTTTGGCGAGGCACCTCGACCAGGCCGGTGCTGCGGAACCGTTCTACCTGAAGCCGCCGCACATCACGAAACCCTCGACATGAC
>JBMOIA010000257.1:0-2600 GCA_049317565.1 Terrimicrobiaceae bacterium
CGCGCCGATTTCCTCGCGCAGGCCCGCGAACGCCTGGCCGACGGTGAGCACGCCGCCGCTGCCGAACTTTTTTCCAAACACCTCCAATCCGCCCAGCCCTCCGCAGCCCTGTATTTCGAACTCGGCCAAACCCTCGAAAAATCCGGCAACGAACCCGAAGCCGCCCTCGCCTTCCGCCGCGCCCATTTGCTCGATCCCCGATTCGCCCCCGCCGAAGCCGCCCTCCGCGAATCCAACGCCCAGCTCGGCGTCGCCCAACAGCCCGCCTCCTGGCGGCAACTCGTCTCCTCCCGCCTGCCCATGGGTCCCGCCGCCCTCGCCGGGGCGCTCCTGTTCTGGGTCGGCGCGTTTCTCATCCTCGCGCCAGCCGCGTTCGGTCCGACAAAAAAATCCCTCCGCACCCTCGGCATCTTCTCCGCCGCCACCGGCCTTGTCCTCATCGCCGCCGCATGGTTCTGCGACCCCCGCATCCCCGCCGCCCGCGAGGTGGCCATCCTCGCCCAGAACGGCTCCACGCTCTACAAAGTCCCCAGCGAAGACCCCGCCGAAAAAATCACCGCCCTCAACCCCGGCACCGTCCTCCGCATCCTCTCCGCCCGCGGACGCTGGTTCCACGGCGAACTCCCCGGCGGCCAGCGCGGCTGGTTCCCCCAGGAAGGCTCCATGCCCGTCATCCCCCCGGGTTGAGCCGCCACAGGACGGCCGCGCAGAAGCCTCCGGTTCGGAACGCTATGCCGTAGCCCCTCTTAAATCCTCGCCTCATAGCCGTCGTGGGAGCCGATGTAGAACCACACGATCTCGTCGTTTCTCCGGACACCAAGCACCCGAATATCCCGGTTCACCCTCGCGGACCAATAGCTTCCCACAGGTTTGAAATGCAGCGAGGGGTGTTGCGGGTTTTTCAGCCACAACCGGAATTGTTTCCTGGCCTGCAGGCGCACCGGCTTGGGCAAGGCGGCCAGTTGCCTAAGAAACCCGGCGGTCGTCGAGGACTTCATCCAGTGGAACCGTTTTTCCTGCCTCGGCCTCGCGCAACGCTTCAGCCGCCATTTCGTCGAAGGCACCCGCCTTCACAGCGGACTCGAATTTGCGGTCCACGATTCCAGCCAACCAATCGTCCAGCATTCGCCCAAGGTCCATCGCTTCCCGTTCAGGCAACCGCTTCACCAAATCCATCACCTCAACAGCGCTCATGAATTCAAAAAACCACAAACCCGACAAAACTCAAATTATGAAGCTCATCGAACTCCGCATTCCGCAATCCTACCCGTCATCTTCCCGGGCTGAGCCGGCAGGCCCGCCCTAAAAAATTCGCCCTGCAAAAAACCAGCCCGCACCCGCAGCACCCGCTGTGGCGATGACGGCCACGAGCGGAACGCGCCACAGCTTGAGCGCCGCGAAGGCGAGGACGGCCACGGCCAGCACGAACCCATCGAAGCCGCCGCCTTCGGGCCAAAGCGCGCTGGCGGAAAAAACGACGGCGAGTTTCAGGATGACGCCGGTGACACAGGCGGTGATCGCCGATAGTGCGGACGCGAGCTTCGGGAACGAGGCGATTTTTTCGATCCAGGGCGCGCCGAGGAAAACAAAGAGAAAACTCGGCAGAAAGGTGACCCAGGTGGTGACGGCCGAGCAAACGAGCGCCGCGCCCCACGGGGGAAGCGTCCCCGGATTTTGCCATCCCCCGACGAAGCCGACGAACTGTAGGACCATGATCAACGGGCCGGGCGTGGTTTCGGCGAGAGCGAGGCCAGCCATCATTTGCGTGTTCGTGAGCCAGCCGAAATTTTCGACCGCCTGCTGCGCGACATACGGCAGGACCGCATACGCGCCGCCGAAGGTGACGACCGCGGCCTTGCTGAAAAACAATCCCTGCTGCGCAGGTGTGCTCTGCCAGCCGATCCAGAGCCCGAGCGCCACGACGGGCAGCCACCAAAGCCCGAGGCAGATGGCGAGGACCTTGACGGTTCGCGCCAAAGTCGGCGCAGGAACCGGCGGGAGATCGATGGCCCTGGCATCGGCGGAATACGGTCCGTGGGATTTCCCCGCGGGGAATTGGCCGGGGAGGAATTTGTGCCCCGCGAATCCCGCGAGCGCCGCAAGGAGAATGATCGGGATGAACCCGACCTCCAAAAAATACATCGCCACGAAGGATGCCGCGGCGAGCCCGGCCAGTGTGGGAGAGCGGAGCGATTTGCCGCCGATGCGGATCAGCGCGTCGAGCACGATGGCAATGACCGCCCCGAGAAGCCCGTGGAAAACGGCGGCCACCCAAGGCACCGAACTCCCCGCGACATAGAGCCAACTCAGGGCGAAAAGAATCAGCGCGGCGGGCAGGACAAAGAGCGCCCCGGCGGCGATGCCGCCCTTCGCGCCGTGCAGCCGCCAGCCGAGGTAGGTCGCGAGCTGCTGCGCCTCGGGGCCGGGCAGGAGCATACAAAAATTCAGCCCGTTGAGGAAATGCCGCTCATCCATCCACCGTTTCGTCTCGACGAGTTCGCGGTGCATTATGGCGATCTGCGCGGCGGGTCCGCCGAAGCTCACAAGCCCGAGCTTCAGCCAAAATGCCAGCGCTTCCCGAAAGGAGGGCAATGGTCGAG
>JBMOIA010000258.1:0-2571 GCA_049317565.1 Terrimicrobiaceae bacterium
GGCCACCCATTGCAGTCGGCATCAAAGGTCCAATGAACTTCTGGGTTTGGTATGAAAGCGTGGAACGAAGATTCTGGACTCATCAAATTGACTCGCTTGCAATCAAGCTTGTTTGGAGCTTGGCTAGGAGGACTCCCTCCTGGGCGTTTTCCGTAAAGAAACCTTGGAGCGAAATCCGACGCCCGTCTCTAAAAGTCCACGAGCATCGTGCGATTGGTATCAAACCGGATTGAAGTCGGCGTAGGCGACGCATTGCCAGTCCGGTCCAACCCGCTGCCAGACACTCAAACGCGGCGAGAATTCCTTGGAGAGCAACTTGCCTCCGACCATCTCGGAGGCGCTCAGCCAGAAGCTGACGATGAGGTTGGGGCCTGCCTGGGTGACCTTGAAGTCCTTGAAACGAACTTCGCCCAAATTCATTTCCTTCATCAGCTTCATGGCTTCGGTGCGACCAATCGAGCCATGATCGGTCACGAACTGGCAAGCGGGTGACATGAGTTGCTCGAGGGCTTGCCAGTTTTTTTCCTGGATGAGCGCGATAGATAATTCCTCGAGCCGTTTCGCCTCCTCTTCGAGCGCAGGCCCCGCGGTTGATTCACTCATGCAGTGGTCTCTACCGACGCCGATGGCTGGCCGCAAACAATCTTTCCCATGGGGAAGACGATGTCACCCGCCCTTGGCACTGGTCCAAGCGGGAATCGGCATTTACCAAGAACAACCCGTGACCTGCGGGGGCGGCCGCGGTAGGTTCCCCGTATGGAAAGGCCCGCATTCGCCCTCCTCGGCCTTTCGCCGGAGGTTCTCAAAGCCGTGGACAAACTGGGTTTCGAGGAGGCATCCCCGATCCAGGCCGCGGCCATACCCGCCCTCATGGCCGGCCGCGATGTGGTGGGGCAATCGCAGACCGGCTCGGGAAAAACGGCCGCCTTCGCCATACCCGCCATCGAAAAAACCGACCCCTCGCTGGCCGCGGTCCAGGTCCTCGTGCTTTGCCCGACCCGCGAACTCGCCACCCAGGTGGCCGGCGAGGTGCACAAACTTTCCGTGGGCAAACGCGGCGTGCACGCCGTGCCGGTCTATGGCGGATCGTCCTTCGAGCGCCAGGCCCAGGAGCTGAGGCGCGGCGCGCAGATCGTGCTCGGCACCCCGGGCCGCGTGATCGACCACTTGCAACGCGGCACGCTGAAGCTCGACCGCTTGCGTTTCATCGTCCTCGACGAGGCGGACCGCATGCTCGACATGGGTTTCCGCGACGATATCGAAAAAATCCTGGGGTCCGTCCCGGCGGAGCGGCAGACGGCCTTTTTCTCGGCAACCGTTTCCCCGCAGATCCGCAAGCTGATCGACCGCCATGCGCGCGAACCCGTCACGCTCGAGATCGACCGCAAGAAGGTCGAGGCCCCGGACATCACGCAATGGTATTACGAAATGCCGCCGCGCATGAAATTCGACGCCCTCCTGCGCCTCATCGATTTCCATGCCTACCGTTCGGGGATCATTTTCTGCAACACCCAGCGCACCGTGGACGAGCTGGCCGACGACCTGCAGGCGCAGGGGATTCCATCCGACCGGCTGCACGGGGGCATCGCCCAGGCCCAGCGCACCCGCGTGATGAACAAATTCAAGGCCGGGGGGTTCGATTTCCTCGTTGCCACCGATGTGGCCGGGCGCGGCATCGATGTGGACGACCTCGAATTGGTCGTGAATTTCGACCTGCCCTACGATCCCGAGGATTATGTGCACCGCATCGGGCGCACGGGCCGGGCCGGCAAGCAGGGCGTGGCCGTTTCCTTCGCCACGGGCCGCGATGTGCACAAGATCCGGTTCCTCGAGAGGTTCACCCATTCGGCCATCCGCCGGGGCAAGCTACCCACCGCCGGCGAAATCGGCGAGAAGCGCACCGATGCCTTGCTCGAGCGCGTGCGCCACACCATCGAATCCGGCAGCGCCCAAGCGCAGATGGTGCATGTGGACCGCCTGTTGGAAGAAGGGGCGGATTCCACCGAGGTGGCGGCGGCGCTCTTCCACATTCTCCAGGGCGGGGAACCCGCCGCCCCCGCAGCCCAGCCCGTAATGGATGCCCCGCCGCCTTCCGGGCGCGTGACGAACGATGCCCCGTTGCCGCCGGATGAACCCCCGCGCCAAGCGAAGCCCGGCCGGGCATGGCTGCGCCTCGCCATCGGCCGCGGGGCTGTGAGAAACCCACGCGACATCGTCAACATCCTGGTCGAGGGCGCAGGCCTCGCAGTCCGCGAGGTCGGTTTCATCTCGCTCGGTGAAGAGGCGAGCTATGCGGAGGTGCCCGTCGATTTTGCCAACGGGCTCTCCCCCGCAGGCAACGCCCTGCCGACCTCGCGCGGGGACATTGCCGTCTGGCCGGTGCCCGCCGCACCGAGGAAGAAACGGCGCTAACAACCTGCGGGGTCAGCCGCCTAAGGGGTCAGTCCCACATATTCACATATCGCGTTGGTTTTTGCGCTTCTGATGGGCTCGGCTGCACCGCGGAAAGTGGGATGTCACGGCAGGCGTCCCTCCATGAAAATATGTCAATATGTGGGACTGACCCCTTTT
>JBMOIA010000259.1:0-2571 GCA_049317565.1 Terrimicrobiaceae bacterium
CAAAAAAAGCGCGACTCCCGTTTCCGGAAGCCGCGCCGGTTTTTAGTGGCTCAAGGCCGGTGCGTTACTTGTTGCAGTTCGCGCACTCGGAGCACTTGCCCTTGCAGCAGGTGGCGCAGTCCTTGTCCTTGCAGCACTCGGGGCACTTGGGACCCGCGGCCTGCAGGCCGGACAACGACACCACTGCAACAGAGATTGCAATTAGGATAGTCTTCATAATTTTTCCTTTCGTTGGGATTTCAAAAAATTCCGTCCGATAAAAACCGGACCCGTCGCAGTTGTCAGATCAAGCCTCGCGGCGGTGGCAACGGTGGCCGCTCGACGCGGAGCGAGGCCGACTGGTTGGAAACATCCCAGGAAAAAAACTCGGACCCGGCCAAAAGGCAAACCCCACCCTCGAGCACCGCGCTCAAAACCTTCCCGCACTGCGGAACCGGACATGTGGCGCAACCGCAAGAAGCAGGCTCCCCCGCAGCCTCAGGCGATGTCCCCTCCTCTGCCGCACAGCAACAGGATTCCAGCGCCACATCATCCGTGCCTGGCGACATAATCATCCAATCGCCTGCACCCCCGAACATCCCGGCAACACAAACCGCCAGCACCAGAGATGCAATCCGCAAGGACGGTTTCATGAAACAACATTAGCAGCCCCAACTCCTCCTCGCAACCTCGCACGCCGACCAGTATTTCCATTTCCACATTTCCCAACTAAGAGAATGGGATGCTAACCGTCTCCGCAGCCACGAAATCTTTCGGCGGCCGCACGCTTTTCGAAAACGCCTCGCTTCAGCTCAACTCCTCCGACCGGCTCGGTCTCATTGGTCCCAACGGCGCGGGAAAATCCACCCTCTTTTCGCTCATCCTGCGCACCGATGAGCCGGACTCAGGCACGGTCAGCATCGCGCGCGGAACGCGACTTGGCTTTCTTCCGCAGGAAACCGCAGCCCCCGTCGATGGCAAATCCGTCCTCGAACTCGCCGCCGGCTGCGAGCCCGACGGCCGCACCGAAGCCGATGCCAAGCGCATCCTCGCCGGACTCGCTTTCCGCGAAACCGATTTCCACCGCCCGGTCGCCGAACTCAGTGGCGGCTGGGGAATGCGCGCCCACCTCGCCCGCCTGCTGGTCGAGCGCCCGGACATACTCCTCCTCGACGAACCCACGAACCACCTCGACCTCGAAACCCTCGGCTGGTTCCAAAACCACCTCGCCGGCTATCCCGGCGCGATCCTTGCCATCTCCCACGATCGCGAATTCCTGAACGCCATTTGTCGCGGCATCATCGAAATCCGCCACCGCAAACTCGTCCGCTACCACGGCAACTTCGAGTCCTACCTCGAACAGAAAAAAGCCCGCGCCGAGCAGCACCTCGCCGCCTATCGCAACCAGCAGCGCGAAATTGCGCACCTTCAGGATTTCATCGACCGCTTCCGCGCGAAGGCCAGCAAAGCCGCCCAGGCCCAGGACCGCATCAAAAAGCTCGCACGCATGGAGCGCATCGAACCGCCCGAGGAGGACGAGGCGACCGTCTCGTTCCGCTTTCCCCAGCCCCCGCGCGGCGGCCAGCGCGCCATCACCCTTGCCGGCGTCCGCCAGTCCTACGGCGCCCACACCATTTATGAAAATCTCGAGCTCGAAATCGAACGCGGCAGCCGCATTGTGCTGGTCGGCCCGAACGGCGCGGGAAAATCCACACTGCTGAAAATCCTCGCCGGGCTCCTCCCCCTCGAAGCCGGCACCCGAGAGCCCGGCCACAATTGCTCGATCGGCTACTTCGCCCAGCACCGCACCGACGGCCTCGATCCCCGCCGCACCATCCTCGAGGAGGTCCAGTCCATCCCCCGCCCCGTGCCCGAGCAGGCCGCCCGCACCGTCCTCGGCGCCTTCCTCTTTCGCGGTGATGATGTCTTCAAGCCGGTCTCCGTCCTCAGCGGCGGCGAAAAAAGCCGCCTCGCCCTCGTGAAGCTCCTGCTCGATCCGCCGAACCTCCTGCTCCTCGACGAACCCACCACCCACCTCGACATGCCGAGCATCGACGCCCTCGTCCGGGCGCTCGAACCCTACGAAGGCACCATTGTGTTCGTCAGCCATGATGTCCACTTCATCCGCGCCATCGCCACATCGGTCATCCATGTGCAAGCCGGGCGCCTCACCCCCTACGCGGGAAACTACGACTACTTCCGCGAAAAAACCCGCAACACAGGAACCGACCGCGCCGCCACCGTCGCCTCGCTCTCGAATCTTCAACCCGCTTCGGCATCCGACAATTCCCCCACCCCGGCGGCAGCCAAACTCGGACTCAAGGAAATCCGCGAACAACGCCGCGCCGAAGCCGAAGCCCGCAAGGCCGAAGCCGCCGCCGTCCGCGCCCGCGAGAAACGCATCGCCGAACTCGAAGCGGGAATCAAAGCGCTCGAAGCCCGCCAATCCGAACTCGCCGCCATCCTCGAGGACCCCGCCACCTACGACACCCCTGCCCTCGCCATTGAAACCAACCGCGAACTCGCCGGCATCAGCGAGTCCCTCGAAAAAGCCACCACCGCCTGGCTCGCGGCGCAGGAAGAGTCCGCAAC
>JBMOIA010000260.1:0-2568 GCA_049317565.1 Terrimicrobiaceae bacterium
CGCGAGTGGTTCGGCACCGTGGACCTTCCCGATGGAACAAAAAACCTCCGCCGCTGGAACGACCACCAGTTCACCACCTGGTTCGAGGAATGGCTCCCTGGCTTCGATTTCAGCAACCCCGCCGCCGTTTCCTACCTCCTCTCGAACGCCGAGGATTGGGTCACCCGTTTCGACCTCGACGGCTACCGGCTCGATGCCGTGAAGCACATTGAGTTTTCCTTCTGGCCGAAATTCCGCACCGCCATGCGCAACCTCGAGGCGCGCGAATCGAAGCCGCCCGGCGCGATGTATTTCGTCGGCGAAACCTTCATGGACCGCCAGGGCATCATGTCGTTCGTCGGCCCGAACATGCTCGACGGCCAGTTCGACTTCCCGCTCTACGACACGATCATGGATGTCCTCGGCCGCCGCAGCCACGGGTTCCAGGACCTCGAAAAATCCCTGCTCGCCTCGGAGACCATCTACGGCAAGGAAACACTCATGTCGCCGCTCGTTGGCAATCACGACAAATCCCGCTTCATGGCCTACGCCGATGGCGACCTGCCCGATGCCGCCATCCCCGACGAAGAGGAACTCGGCTGGGCAAAGCCCCCTCAGGTGGACAACGCGGAATCCTACGAATACCTCAAGCTCGCCACTGCCTTCATCCTCGCGATCGATGGCGTGCCGATGATCTACTACGGCGACGAAGTCGGACTCACCGGCGCGGGCGACCCCGACAACCGCCGCATGATGCCGCTCGAAAACGAATTGAACGCTGCACAGAAAAGCGTCCGCACCCAGTTCTCCAAAGCCGCGCTCGCCCGCCAGGCCCACCCCGCCCTCCGCTACGGCAGCCGCCGCGCGCTCGTTGCCGAAGGCGACCGCTACGCCTTCGTCCGCCGCCACCTCAGCGATGCCGTCCTCTGCGTCTGGAACCGCAGCAAAAACCCCGCCGAATTCGAAATCGATGTCGCCCCCGAGTTGCCCGATGGAGACTACATCGACGTGCTCGGCGGCATGGAAATTGAAGTCGATGACGGCGAAGCCGAATTCGACCTCCCTCCGCTCTCCAGCGCGTTCTTCGTGAAAAAATAACCTGCGAACGCAGGCGGGGGCTGTAAGTTTTCAGTCGATGGTCCTCCCCCGCTCCGCACTACGGATGTTTCCGGCAATCCCGGCCGCCATCATTCTGGCAATGGCGGCCCCCGCGGCGAATTGCAGCGCCGTGGCGAAGGATGTGGAATTCACCCACACGCAGGATGTCGGTATGGGCAACGAGGTCTGCGTCGTAGGCCCCCACCCAGCGCTCGGCTCCAACGACCCGCTCAAGGCGCCCAAACTCGCTTGGAACACCGGCAACACCTGGCGCGGAAACATCGCCCTCCCCGCCGGCGCCACCATCACCTACCGCTTCGCCAAGCGCCCGTTCGACACCGCCAATTGGGGCAACGCCACGCGCACCGAATTCCTCACCGCCAACCAAACCCTCCAAGTCGCGGCCCACATACCGCCGCCATGGAACGGCAAAACGATCCTCGTCCACCTGCCCGCGCAACAAGCAAACATCCTCCACCGGGACCTCACGAATGGCGGCAACTGGACCACCACACCCATGGCGCGCATCGGCCAGGGCCGCAACGCCACCGAAAGCCTCTTCCGCGTCGACGGCCTCGCCCACAGCGGCGCGGAACTCGAATTTGTTTTCAACAACAATGCCACCACCTGGTTCAACGCCCCCGCACCCGTTGTGCAAGGCTCCACTCCCCTCCCCTATCAAGGCCTCACCGGCCCCTTTAATTTCCGCACCCGGCTCGATGTGTTCTTCGTCCAGGACCAGCAAGTCTTCAACTACCGCCCGCCTGCCGACCCATGGTCCGCGAACACAGGCAACAGGACCGTCGGCTCCACCGCCCCGAACATCCCCGGCCGCCCCATCCGCATCTACCTCCCGCGTTGCTACGAGCAAAACCCCTGGAAGCGCTACCCGGTCCTCTATTTCCACGACGGCCAAAATGTCCCCTTCCCGGGCGGGGCCTTCGGCACATGGGACGCCGAACGCATCGCCCACTACGAAATCAGCCAAGGCCGCATGCGCGAGTGCATCATCGTCTCCATCCCGAACGGAAACGCCTACGGCTCGAACCGCCTCAACGAATACCTCCCCGACGGCGACACGATCGGAAACTACGCGAACGCCACCTACACCGGCCGCGCCTCCTCCTACGCAAAATTCCTTTTGGACAACATCGTCCCCACCCTCGATTTCAACTTCCGAACCCTCGGCGATGCCGCCAACACCCTCACGGCCGGTTCCTCCATGGGCGGCCTCGTCAGTGATTATCTTGGTGTGACCCACCCGGACCGCTTCGGCGCGGTTGGCATTTTCTCGCCCGCCTACTGGGCTGCCGACAACTACATGACCTCGCGCATCATTCCGCAAGGAAGCCCGCGTGTGTTCCTCTCCATGGGAACGGCCGAATCCAGCACCGGCGAATCCAGCAGTAACATCTACTGGTCCGATGCCGTCAACTCCTACACCCGCTATATCTCCTCCGGCCGGGCCATGAACCGCGACCTCGTCTTCGC
>JBMOIA010000261.1:0-2568 GCA_049317565.1 Terrimicrobiaceae bacterium
TCCGCGAAATCATGGCAAAACTCGGGTTCCGCACGGTGGACGAAATGGTCGGCCGAGTCGAATGCCTGCGCCAGCGCGAGGTGCCCGGCCATCCGAAGGCCAACACGCTCGACCTTTCCCGCCTTCTGGTGAATGTCGCTGCGGACGACCCGTCCGCCGTCCGCCATGCCACCCGCATGCGCAACGACGGCCCCGAGGATTCCACACTCGACGAAACCGTCCTGCAGGACGCCAAAGACGCCATCAACGGCGGTCGCCCGATCTCCCTTTCCTACGAAGTCGAAAACACGAGCCGTTCTGTCGGCACACAGGTCTCCGGCGAGATCGGCTACCAGCACGGCGAAGAGGGCATCGCGGAGGGCACTGTCGAACTCAAGCTCTCCGGCAGCGCTGGCCAGAGCCTCGGCGCGTTCCTCGCGCCCGGCGTGCGCCTCATCCTCACCGGCGAGGCGAACGACTATGTCGGCAAGACGATGAGCGGCGGCGAAATCATCATCCGCCCCGAGCCCGGCTCGAAATTCGCGCCGCACGACGCCATGATCATCGGCAACACCGTGATGTATGGCGCCACCGGCGGCCGGCTGTTCGCCAACGGCCGCGCGGGCGAGCGCTTCTGCGTTCGCAACTCGGGCGGAACCGCTGTTGTCGAAGGCGTGGGCGACCACGGCTGCGAATACATGACGAACGGCACGGTCGTCGTCCTCGGCCGCACCGGGAAAAATTTCGGCGCCGGCATGACCGGCGGCGTGGCTTACATCCTCGATACCGAGGGCCGCTTCGAATCGCTCTACAACAACCAGCTCATCTCGATCGCCCGCCTCTCGGAGGCTGCGGACATCGAAACGCTCCGCAGCCTCGTGGCGCGCCACGCCGAACTGACAGGCAGCCCGCGTGCTGCCGAAATCCTCGGGGCTTGGGACAAATTCCAGCCGCAATTCTGGAAGGTCAGCCCGAATGTCCCGGCGGCGAAACCCGTGCCCGAACCCGCCAAGGAACCCGAGGCGCCCGGCAAGGTCATCAGCGAGGAAGTCATCGCGTCCCGCTAACGCGGGACGCATGTGGGGTTGCGGGCCGCGCGAACCCGTTGTATGGGTGGCAGCCCAATGGCTGAATCGAACTCCTTGCAACTCCCGCGCCCTGTCGGCGCCGTGCTGTGGGGAATTTCCGTGGCGCTCTCCTGGATGTGGGGACTCGGGCTGTTTTTCTCGGTCCAGTTCACCACGCAGTTCGGGCTTTTCGGCCTGCTGACCTTCGCGATCCCGAATTTCCTGGGGCTTCTGGCGTTCGGTCTCGTCACCCACCACCTCGCGCGGCGCCAGTCGGGCTCCGAGTCGCTCGCGCAATTTTTCGCCAGTTGGTCGCGACCGTTCCGGCTCGTGTTTTTCCTCTACCAGCTCATCGCGATCACCCTGACGGTTTTCGCGTTCATCCGCTACGCGTGGCAGCCGCTCGGCTTCGCGCCGGAACTCCTCTACCTGCCCCTGACGATGTTCGTCCTCCTGGCCGCCGCGATTTTGTTCGGCGAGGAATTCGACATCAAACGCATCAAATTCAGCCACGGCGTGCTGTTCCTCCTCCTCGCCGCTGCGGTGACCGTGCTGACAGTCTTTGCCGCCGGAAAGGGAACCGGTCCCCTCACTTTCCCGAAACTCCCGACCAACGACTGGAACTACTGGGGCTATGTTGTTCCGATCATCATCGGGTTCCTGGTCGGCCCGTGGCTCGACCTCCAGCAATGGCAGCGCGCCATCCAGATGCACCGCGAGCGCGTGTCCATCGCCGCAGGCTACATCATCGGCTCTTTGTTGTTCCTCGGCCTCGTCCTCTTCCATGGCCTGATGGCGCTCTGGGCGCTGAATTGGGGCGCTGCCGAATTCATCCGCGAAGGCATCACTGGCCACAACTACGGCCAAGAAATCCTCACGAAGGTCCTCTCGGCGGCCTCGCCGTGGACCTTTGCCGCCTACGCTGTGTTCGTTTGTGTGTGCGTGATCACCACGCTCGACAGCGGCTACATCGCGCTGAAGTGGTTCCTGACCTCGAACGCCAACACGAGCAACCATCCGATCTTCTCGCTGATTCCCTCACGGCTCCTGACCTCGCCCATCCCCGCGTATGTCCTCGCCGGGGTGGTGGCGCTGATTGCGGTTCTGCTGCGGTTCGAGTTGGAATTTTTCATGATTTTCTACGCGACCTTCTTCGTCGGCTACTCCGCGCTGGCGATCGCGCGCTGCTATGTCGTCAGTCCGGCCAATGCGATCCCGCAGGTGAAAATGTTCTGCATCGGCGCGATCGCGGTGCTGATTTTTTCCTTCGGATATTTTTCACGGACGCCCGCCATGCAGATCGTCGGATCGCTCCTGCCGCTGGCGTATGTGTTTTGGCTGCTGCTGAAGCCGAGATCCTCGGAAGAGTTCGTCAGCGATGCCGAGGAACTCGACTCGCCCGCGCCCGGCTCGCTCGTGCGCACCGAAAGCGCGGTCAGCGCCGCGAGCCCGGTCACCGTGCTGGATCCCGGCGCCGTCCAGCACAGCCTCACCGGGCATTTCGAGGACAAATGGTTCGTCC
>JBMOIA010000262.1:0-2553 GCA_049317565.1 Terrimicrobiaceae bacterium
TTCCCGTCGTGAAAAGTGGCAACTTCACCATCCTCGCCCGCGCCGACGGCTCCGCTGAAAATATCTGGCTCAAACTGGACGGGGGCGTGGATTTGAATGGAACGGTCCTTCCGGGAGTCACCGACCCCGGCATGCGCGACCACCAACCCGGCGTTTACTCCGACATTTGGGTTGGCTACGAGCAGCCGATTTTCCACGAGCGCCAGCACGCTGAAAAATTCGCCGCCAAGGACACCACCCGCTGCAAAATCGGTTCCGGAGGAGCCGAAACCTATGTCAAAACCATCGGCGGAAATCTCACCATCAACAACGGCCCCACCGCCGCCAACGACTACGGGAACGCCACTGGCACCCAAGCTGAATTTGTTTACCACGACCCCTCGGACAATGTCGGAGGCATCGCCAATCCTCCCAAACAATTCGACGAATCTGGTGAGAACATCATCATCTGGGCGAAGAGCAATTCCGTCGGCGGCGGCTTCAGAGCCTTCGTCTATTACACCATCGACGGATCGTTCCCCGAAGGCGCAGGTGGCTACGGACGCGGCACCACCCGCGCCGCCGAACTCAATTGGCGTCACAACGAAGCCGCCAACGACTGGTGGGGCTCAGCCAACATCCCGAAACCCGCCGCCGGCACCCAGTTCATCTATAAAATCGGCTTCTACAAAACCGGCGCGTCCTCCCAATGGCCCAGCGGCCCCACCGAGGTCACCCGCAAGAAAAACATGCTTACCACCTTCCGCGTCGAGAATTTCAATCCCTCCACCGTCCAATTCTTCCCTCACAACGACTACGCCCGCATTCCCACCCTCGGTGCGAATTATAGTGACTGGCCCTGGGCCATGCAGACCGGCCTCAGCGAAGGCTTCCATGTCCTCCGCGCCCGCGCCCACCTGAACCGCAACCCCGACACCTCTGCCCCGCTTTACAACACCTTCACGCAGGTCTTCTACTACGACGCACTCACGCCGAACGGCACCCTCCTCTGGCCCCAAAACAACGGCGACACCGTCGTCGGTTCGAGCTACGAAATGGTCCTGCGCACCGACCTCACGGTTGAGGAGGTCTGGTTCCACATCGACGATTCCGATGACGGAAACGACGACTCGGTCCTGAAACTCATCAATGGCAACGGCGCCGGTTTCGAACCCTTCGAGGACAACAACCAAAACGGCACGCGCGATCCCGGCGAGGACTTCACCGATCTCGACGGCGACGGCCAATACGACACCACCCTCGCCGCGGGTTGGAGCCAGGCCACGCAAAACAACGCCATCAACCTCCCCGGCCAGAAGGAATGGCGATTCCGCTACAACAACATCCCCGCCAACGGCGAAGCCTCCATCAAGATCCGCCTGCTCGAGCCCTCCTCCTCGCGCAACCTCTTCCTCTCCACCTCAAACGCCCACGCGACCGAAATCGTCCGCACCGTCCAGACCCGCGGTCCCGACCAGCGCGTGATGATCGCCTGGCCGCAGCGCGATGGCGACAAGGTGGATGACAACTACACGATGAAGGTCTATTTCACAAAGGCCCTTGCGAACGACCTCAACGAGCAGCAACTCAAGGAACGCTTTACCTTCTCCATCGCCAGCGTCGAGGACGGCAGCGACCGCGGTGCTCTCGTGCAGAGCCGTGACAATTTTGTCATCAACTACAACTCCAACGGCCAGTTCCACGAACTGGCGATCCCGCTCCCGAACCTCTACAACGACCTCCCCGATTTCCTCCACACGCTCAAGGTCGTCTATAAATTCCCTGACAACCGCGAACTCGAAGCCGTTCGCAAGGTTAAGGCCAACCCCAGCACGAAACCCTTCGTCCGCATCACACGGCCCTCCGAAGTCGGCTCCGACGGCCGCCCGACCGAGATCATTCTGCCCGATGGCCCGGGTCCCGATCAAACCCTCTACACGGTGCGCGTCGAAACAAACGCCGCCGTCGGAAACCTGACCCTCTCGGGAACCCCTGCGATCACCGTTTTTGAGGAGTCCTTCACCGACTCGAACACCAACGGCGTCTGGGATGATCAAGAACCTTCCACGGATGGCAACAAAAATGGAAAATGGGATCCCGCCGAAACCTACACCGATTCCAATTCTAACGGACTTTGGGATATCGGCGAACCGTTTACCGATGCCGATAACAACGGCGCGTGCGATCCTGCGGAACCCTACACTGATCTCAACACGAACAATCAGTTTGATGCCGGAGAGGCCTTCTTCGATCTAAACAACAACCGTGTCCGCGACTTAGCCGAGCCGTTCACCGACACCAACAACAACGGCACCCGTGAAGGCATTAATGTCACCGTCAGCGGCAATGTCAAAACCTGGGACTTCTCCTGGAGAATCACCGCGCCCGGCACTTACCTCCTCACCGCCACCGCCACGCTGAACAACCAGTCCACCTCCACCGTCCGAAACGCCCGCGTCCTTCTCCGCCAAATCACTGGCTCCGACCTCGACCAATCCAACGACGACGACCATGACGGCCTCGTGGACATCGACGAGACCAACAAAAAAGACCTTCCCGCCACCAACGCCGAAA
>JBMOIA010000263.1:0-2534 GCA_049317565.1 Terrimicrobiaceae bacterium
TGGTAGCGGTTCACGCCGTCGAGGATCGCACGGGCGAAGGAGTCGCGGTAGGCGGGCGAGGCGATGAGGCGGCCGTCCACGGGGTGGTTCATGAAACCGCCCTCAAGCAGGACGCCGGGGATGCGGACATCGCGAATGACGACGAAGCGAGCACGCTTGATGCCGCGATCGTGAAGCCGCATGTGGCGGAGCATCGAGGAGTGGAGCGCCGTGGCGAGGGCGATGTTCTCGGGGTCTCGCGCGTGGCCGGGGTGGAGTTTGAGGTCGCTGTAGCTGAAGTTCTCCTCGTCCATTGACGGGACGCCGCGCGGGGCGAGGGCGAATGTTTCGATGCCCGAGGCGCCACCCTTCACGCTTTTGTTGAAGTGGACGCTGATGAAGATGGCGTTCGGAAAGCGGTTCGCAAAGGCAGCGCGGTTTTCCAGCGGGATAAAGACATCGCGCGAGCGCGTGAGGCGGACGGTGTAGCCGGCCTGCTCGAGGAGGCGCTTGGCGCGGAGCACGACATCGAGCGCGGCTTCCTTCTCGATGCCGCGCGGACCTTTCGCGCCGCTGTCGTGCCCGCCGTGGCCGGCATCGAGGACAACCGTGCGGACGGCGCCGGCGTTGCGGATCTGCCCGGGGCGCATGACCGGCTCGATGATTTTCGTCACATCCATCGCGGAGATGAGGATGTCCTTTCCCTTTTCGACGATGGGGAAGCAGAGGATGTATTTCACATTATTGATGAAAACCTCACGGGTTCCGGCGCGGCCGCGGATGCTTTTCGAAGGGCTGGAGAGGATGAACGCCTGGTTGTTCCGAACCGGCGGATTCAGTTTGTAGAAGCGCGAGACATCCTCGATCGGGACATAGCGGCGTCCGCCGTGGAGGACGACATTCCACGGGGCGGCAGTGGCGGCGGCTGCGGTGCAAAGAATCAATATCAGCGAAACCAGGGCGCGCACGGGGGGTGAAGGTGCTGGCGGCGCCATGCGGGCGCAAGGGATTTCTCGGGGCGCGGCGGCCGCCGGTTTCAATGTGCCTGAGCGCGCGGGCGCAGGTGCGGGAAAAGGATCACATCGCGGATGCTTTCCGCGCCGGCGAGCATCATGGCAAGGCGGTCGATACCGATGCCGATGCCTCCCGCCGGGGGCATGCCGTGCTCGAGCGCCAGGAGGAAATCCTCGTCGAGCTTGTGGGTTTCGCCGCCGCTCTGGTGCTCGAGGCGTGTGCGCTGGACGAGCGGGTCGTTCAACTCCGAGTAGCCGGGCGAGATTTCCTGGCCATTGATGACGAGTTCGTAAACATCCACGAGGTCCGGGTCGGCGGCGTTTTGCTTCGCGAGGGGGACGAGTTCCTTCGGGCAATGGGTGACGAACAGCGGGTCCATGGTTTTCTCCTCGACCAGCTTTTCGAACACATGCTGCGTCACCTCGAAATCCTCGGTGCAATGGCCGACATCCACATGGTTTTCCATGCACCAGGCGCGGCGCTGCTCCGGCGTGCGCTCGAACCAGTCCGGAACGATGCCGCGGATGAGGTCGCGGTAGGTGGCGCGGCGCCACGGGCGGGCGAGGTTGATGGTGCGGACGGTTTTTCCTTCCGCGTCCTTGTGCTCGATTTGGAGCGTGCCACAGACGGTCTGCGCGACATGGCAGACCATTTCCTCGACGAGGTCCGCCATTTTTTCGAAGTCCGCGTAGGCCCAGTAGGCTTCGAGCATGGTGAACTCGGGATTGTGGCGGCGGGAGATGCCTTCGTTGCGGAAGTTGCGGTTGAGTTCGAAAATTTTCGTGAATCCGCCGACGAGAAGCCGCTTGAGATAGAGTTCCGGCGCGATGCGGAGATAGAGGTCCACGCCAAGCGCGTTGTGGTGCGTCTTGAACGGCTGCGCGGCGGCGCCTCCGGGAACCGCCTGCATCATCGGCGTCTCGACCTCGATGAACCCGCGGTCCTCGAGGAAACGCCGGACTTCGCGGACAACCGCGATGCGCTTGTGGAACATGTCGAGCGATTCGCGGTTCGCGACGAGGTCGAGATAGCGCTGGCGGTATTTGATTTCGGTGTCGGCGAGCCCGTGCCACTTGTCCGGCAGCGGGCGAAGCGACTTCGAAAGAATCCTGATGGACGAAGCCTTGATGCTCGGTTCGCCGGTTTTGGTGGTGAAGGTTTCGCCTTCGACTCCGACGAAATCACCGATGTCCACGAGATCGAAAACCTGCATGGCTTCGGGGCCGGCCTCCTTGGAATTCAGGTAAACCTGGATGCGGCCGGTATGGTCGGAGATGTCGAAGAAGTGGCTTTTGCCCATGTTCCGGTGGGCGGTGACGCGGCCGGCGGCGCGGACGGTTTTTCCTTCGGCGAAGGAGGCACGCAGGGCACCGGGTTCCTCGGTGGCTTCGAATGCCGAGCCGAACGGGTCGATGCCGAGTTCGCGGAGGGCGTCGAGTTTCCGGCGGCGGATGGCGAGGAGTTCGCTGTGCGGTGTTTCTTCCATCGTGTCGGGCGGGCCGGGTTGCGGCTCAGGCCGAGGGGTTGAAAATCAGGAACAG
>JBMOIA010000264.1:0-2529 GCA_049317565.1 Terrimicrobiaceae bacterium
CGCTCGACACGCTGGATTTCTGGGTGGGGACATTTTTGATCTTCGTGCTGGCGACGGTGCAGATCGTGATCTTCTCATGGGTCTATGGCGTGCGGCGCGGGATCGAACAGGCCGAGGTCGGCGCGGCGGTGCGGATCCCGAAGATTTTCATTCCGGTGATGAAAGTGGCGACACCGCTTTTCCTGATCACGATTTTCGCACTGTGGGTGCTGGTGAATGTGTTCGGGGTCAACTTCAGCGGCGGGGAACCGGAGTTCAGCTCGTATGTGCGGGATTTGTTCATCGAGCCTGATCCCGTGGCGTGGATGTCGGTGGGGCTCGTGCTCGGGTTCGGCGCGTTCGTGGCGCTGCTCGTTTCGCAGGCGAAAGCCTATCGCCGGCCGATCAAGGAGGACGAGCCATGACGGTGGGAGGTTGGATCGTGATGGTGGTTTCCGTCGCCACGGTCACGGCGGCTTTCGTGTGGTGCCTTTGGAAGGTGCTCACCACGCCCGAGGAATCCGAGAAGGTGCACGGTTTCGAATTCGAAACGCCGGATGTGGACGCCGACCGGAAAGGCGATTGATCGGGAATTGCCATCCGCTTCGGGCGCGGCAATGCTTTCGCCTTTAGCGCAACCTCCAACCCCGAACATCCCATGGCACTTCTGATCAAGAACGGCGAAATCTGCACCTCAACCTCGCGCCGGCGAGCGGACATTTTGGTGGAGGGCGAGACGATTGCGGCCATTGGCGAGGGGCTTTCCGCTCCGGCGGGCGCCGAGGTTTTGGATGCCGGGGGCTGCCTGATTTTTCCGGGGTTCATCGATCCCCATGTGCACATTTACCTGCCGTTCATGGGCACCTTCGCGAAGGACGACTATGTCAGCGGGAGTCGGGCGGCGTTGATGGGTGGAACAACGACGCTGATCGAAATGTGTTGCCCGTCGCGCAAGGACGATCCCGCCGAGGCGCTCCGGCTCTGGCGCAGCAAGGCGGAGGGGATTTCGGCTTGTGATTTCACATTCCACCTCGCCGTCACGCGGATGGAGCCCGGCGATGCCGACACGCTGCGCAGGCTGGTGCGCGAGGAGGGCGTGGCATCGTTCAAGATTTTCCTCGCCTACAAGGGGGCGTTCGGGATCGAGGATGCGGAACTTTACGAAACGCTGAAGCTCGCGAAGGAACTCGGGGTGATTGTCACCGCGCATTGCGAGAATGCGGAACTGGTCGCAGCGCGCCAGCGGGAATTGATCGCGCAGGGCAAGGTCGGACCCGAGTGGCACGAGCCGTCGCGGTCCGTGGAGGTGGAGGCCGAGGGGTGCCATCATTTGATGTCGTTCGCGAAGCTCACCGGCGCGCATGTGTATGTCGTGCACACGAGCTGCGAGGAGGCGGTGCGGGTGATCGATGCGGCGCGGCGGGACGGTGTGAATGCGTGGATCGAGACGGTGGTGCCGTATCTGGTGCTCGACAGCACATTCGCCGAAAAACCGGACTTCGAGGGCGCGAAATATGTCATGTCGCCACCGATCCGGGAGAAGAGGCACCAGGAGATTTTGTGGCGCGGGCTGGCGGACGGGACGATCAGCACGGTGGGCACGGACCATGCACCGTTCGATTTCGCCACGCAGAAACACATGGGCCACCCCGATGCCGCGAAGTGTGTGGATGCCGAATTCAAGCCCCGCAACGCTCCGGGGAATTTTTCGCTCATCCCGAACGGGATTCCGAGCGTGGAGGAGCGCAACAAGCTCCTCTACACGCACGGCGTCGTGCCGGGAAAAATTTCGCTCGAGCGGTTCGTGGATGTGGCCAGCACGCAAGCGGCGAAGATTTTCGGGCTGTATCCGAGCAAGGGCGAAATCGCCGTCGGGTCCGATGCCGACATTGTGGTTTTCGATCCGAATGCCAAGGACACCATTTCCGCCAAGACCCACAGCATGGCGACCGACTACAGCGGGTTCGAAGGCTGGGAAGTGCAGGGCAGGGTCCGCGATGTGACGGTGCGCGGGAAATTCGCCGTGAAGGGCGGCAAATATGTCGGCCAAAAAGGTCATGGGCGCTACCTCAAGCGCCCCTGCACTCACTGAGAATCAGACTCGCAGCGAGCAGCGGAAGCCCCGGCTGGAGAAGTAGGATTGCGCGCCGTTGTGGAAGGTGAAGACATGGCCGTAGCGGCGCTCCGCGAACAGCGCCCCGCCGCGGGTGCGGATGTCTGCAGGGGTTTTGATCCAGCTTGAGGTTTTCGTATCGAATTCCCCGAGTTTTTGGAGTTCGCGGTATTGCGGTTCAGTCAGCAACTCGGCGCCTATGGCTGCAGCCATTTCGAGCGCGTTGCCTGCGGGTTTGTTTTGCTTGCGGGCGTCTTGGGCTTCGCGGTCGTAGCAAAGGTTGGTGCGCCCTGCCGGCGTTTCGGCCGAGCAATCGAAGAAAACATATTCCCCGGTTTTTGAGTCCTCGCCGACCAGATCGGGTTCACCGCCGGTCCGTTCCATTTCGGCAAGCGCGCGGAGCTTTTCGGGATTCGCCTCCAAACGCGCCTGCACTT
>JBMOIA010000265.1:0-2528 GCA_049317565.1 Terrimicrobiaceae bacterium
GACGGGGAGGCGGCCGATGAATTCCGGGATGAGGCCGAAGGAGATGAGGTCCTCGGGTTCGACCTTCGCCAGTGTTTCGGTGCGCGCGGCGGCGCCCGCTGTGGGGAGGACGGGGGCGTTGAAGCCGAGGGTGCGGCCGCCGAGGCGGCGCTGGATGATTTTTTCGAGGCCGACGAACGCGCCGCCGCAGATGAACAGGATTTTTTCGGTGTTCACCTGGATGTATTCCTGCTGCGGGTGCTTGCGGCCGCCCTGCGGGGGGACATTGCAGACGGCGGCTTCGAGAATTTTCAGCAGGGCCTGCTGGACGCCTTCGCCGGAGACATCGCGGGTGATCGAGACATTTTCGGTTTTGCGGCCGATCTTGTCGATTTCGTCGATGTAGATGATTCCCATCTCACAGCGCTTCACATCGTAGTCCGCGGCCTGGAGGAGGCGGAGGATGATGTTCTCGACATCCTCGCCGACATATCCGGCCTCGGTGATCGAGGTGGCATCGGCGATGGCGAACGGCACATCGAGGACCTGAGCGAGCGTGCGGGCGAGGAGGGTTTTTCCCGAGCCGGTGGGGCCGAGGAGGAGGATGTTGCTTTTCTCGATTTCGACATCCTCCAGCGAGTCCTGCTGGAACGAGGCGGAGGGCGGCTGGGTGAGGCGCTTGTAGTGGTTGTGGACCGCAACGGAGAGGACCTTTTTCGCGGTGTCCTGACCGATGACATGCTGGTCGAGGAGTTTTTTGATCTCGACCGGCTTCGGGACGCGGAAGGCGGGCTTGGCGCGGCGCGATTCGTCCTTGAGTTCCTTGTCGAGGATGCCGCGGCAGATGGTGATGCAGCTGTCGCAGATATAAACGCCGGGACCGGCGATGAGTTTGCGCACCTCGGCCTGCCCCTTGCCGCAGAAGGAGCACATCGTGAGGTTGTTTGCGCGAGCCATGGCCGGGGAGGGTTATTCGGCGGACTTCGTGGATTCGACGATGTCCTTGATGTCCTTGCGGGATTTGACGACCTCATCCACGAGGCCGTAGGTCTTCGCCTCGTCAGCGGTCATGTAGTAGTCGCGGTCGGCGTCCTTCTCGACGGTTTCAACCGTCTGGCCGGTGTGTTGGGCGATGATGCGGTTGAGGCGTTTTTTGAGTTTGAACATGAACTCCACCTGACGCTCGACATCGCTGGCCTGGCCGCGCGCGCCGCCGGAGACCTGGTGGATCATGATGTCGGAATTCGGGAGGGCGTAGCGTTTGCCCTTCGCGCCGGCGCAGAGGAGGACGGCGCCCATGCTCGCGGCGAGTCCCATGCAGTAGGTGTTCACATCGCAGGTGACGAACTGCATGGTGTCGTAAATAGCGAGGCCGGCCGTGACGGATCCGCCGGGGGAGTTGATGTAGATGTTGATGTCTTTTTTGGCGTCCTCCATCTGGAGGAAGAGCAACTGGGCGATGACGAGGTTGGCGACATTGTCATCGATGGGGGTTCCGATGAAGATGATGCGGTCTTTGAGGAGGCGGGAGTAGATGTCGTAGCTGCGCTCTCCGCGGCCGGTTTGTTCGACGACGATTGGGACTAGCATGGTGTTTTTGGTTGGTCAGGATTTTGCCGCGGCGGGCTCGGGGACTTCGGTGACGGTAGCATTCGAGACCGCCAAATCAAGGGCCTTGGAAATGCGTATTTGTTCGCGGATGCGGCCGGCGGCGCCGTTGCGGCCGATGTCCTTCGCGAGTTTTTTGAGCGGGATATTGTATTCGCGCGACATGTCGGCGAGTGCCTCGTAGAGCTCGGTCTCGGTCTCGCGGAGGCCTTCCTGCTCGGCGATGCGGAGGAGGAGGAAATTTGCGCGCACTCGCTCCTTGGCGCCGCCCTCGGCGGTTTCGACGATCTTGTTGGTTTGTTCCTTGATGTCGTCGTCGCTGAGGCCGCGTGCCTGAGACTCCATGACAATGTCCTTCACGATCGACTTCGTCTCGAGGTGGACGAGGTCCTCGGGGAGGTCGCAGGAGAAGCCGGCGAGGAGTTTTTCGATGACGGCTTTTCGGACGGCCGACTTGAACTGGATTTCGGCGGATTCCTCGTGGCGCTCGCGGATTTTTTTGCGGAGCGAATCGAGGGTCGAGCCGGGCTCGATGCGGCTGGCGAGTTCGTCGTCGAGGGCGGGCGGGACCTTGGTGTTGATGCCGTGGAGTGTGAGCGAGTAGGCGACTTTTTTGCCGCGGAGTTCGGGAACGGGGAAATTTTCCGGCACATCGAGTTCGAAGCTGCGCTGCTGCTCGGGTTCCATGCCCTCGATGGCTTTTGCGAAGCCGGGGAAGAGCGTGCCTTCGCTCATGAGGATCCAGGCGTTGCGGCGGGAATTGAGCTGAGCCGGGGCTTTCGGCGCGGTTTCGGCGAGGGGTTTTCCATCCACTGTGGCCTCGTAGGTCGCCACGGCGTAGTCGCCCATGGCGAGCGGCCGGCCGGTGACGGGATCGAATTTCGAGTGCGGCTCGCGGAGGTATTCGAGGAACGACTCGACATCGGCATCGGTGACGGCGC
>JBMOIA010000266.1:0-2525 GCA_049317565.1 Terrimicrobiaceae bacterium
GCGCGCGGAAATTGCGCTTGCGGGTTTTCCGGTCGCGGTAGGCCCAGTATTTGCCCTTCATCTGCGCGTCCTTCGCGTAGCGGAAGAGTTTCGAGCGGCGGCCGCGATAGCCTTTCGAGGCTTTGATGACGCGCTTGCGGCGGGCGCGGCTTGCGGGAGCGTTGGTGGCTCTTGGCATTTTTAGTGAACCCCGTTTTTTGGCGGGGCCTCCTTGGAGCGGTTGTTCGTTTCGTTGTGATCCCGGGACTCACCGGCTCCGTTATCCCCGGAAATCTCCGGGGCAGTCGGCGGGATCGAGGTTCAGCGCAAGTTCAGCGGCTGAAAGGCAGGCAGGCCTTGATGCGGTCCACATCGGTTTCGTGGACCACGGCCGCCTTGGCCATGTGGCGTTTTTTCTTGGCGTTTTTGCTCGCCAGGAGGTGGCGCCGGGAGGCCTTGTTGCGGACAAGCTTGCCTGTCGCGGTGACCTTGAAGCGCTTCGCCACGGACTTGCGGGTTTTGCTGCGTGCTATCGGTTTTGGCATTGGAAAAGGGGTGGAAGAGTAGCAACCGGCCGGTGGGTTGCAATGGATTTCTTGGTTATCAATGCCGGCCTTGCCAAGGGGCAAGCGGGTTTTCATAGTGCCGTCCGTGAATTCGATCGTCGATTTGTTGGAGAGGAACGCGCTGATGCCGCGGGACGAGATGGCGAAACTGCTCGGCATGCCGCGCGTGGAATTGGATGCCCAGATTGCCAAGCTCGAGGCGGACGGCGTGATCCTCGGCTACCAAGCGGTGGTCAACCACGAGAAATGGGAAACCGACAAGGTCACGGCGATCATCGAGGTCAAGGTGACGCCCGAGCGTGACGGGGGATTCGACCGCATCGCCTCGCGGATCGCGAGGTTCGACGAGGTGCAGGGGTGTTATCTTGTGAGCGGCGGGTATGACCTGTTGATCATTCTCGAGGCCCCGAACCTGAGGGCGGCCGCGGCCTTTGTGGCCGAGAAGCTCAGCACGATCGATGCGGTGCAGGCGACGGCGACGCACTTCCGCCTGAAGACCTACAAGGAAAACGGGACCTTCCACCACTTCGACCCGGCTTCCGAGCGCCTCGCTGTCTCGCCGTGAGCATCGCTGTGGCCGAACACATCCGGGACATTCCGCGTTCCGGCATCAGGGATTTTTTCGAAATCGTCCAATCGATGGACGATGTGGTTTCGCTCGGCATCGGGGAGCCGGATTTCGCCACGCCGTGGCACATCCGCGAGGCGGCGGTGTATGCGCTCGAGCGCGGGCGCACCGGCTACACATCGAACCTCGGGTTGCCGCGGTTGCGGCGGAGCATTTCCGATTATGTCGCGAGGGGGTTCGGGGTTCGTTACGAGCCGCTCTCGGAGATTTTGGTTTCGGTGGGCGTTTCCGAGGCGATCGATCTGGCGCTTCGGGCGCTGCTGAATCCGGGCGACGAGGTTCTTTATCACGAGCCATGTTATGTCTCGTATGCGCCGAGCATCGCGATGGCTCGCGGGGTGCCGAAAGCGGTGAGGACCCATGCTCGGGATGGATTCGCTTTGAAGGCCGAGGCGCTGGCGGAACAGGTGACGCCCTGCACCCGCGCGGTGATGCTGAATTTTCCGACCAACCCGACCGGTGCGACGATGGAACCGGCGGAGTTGGAAAAAATCGCGCGCGTTTGTGTGGAGAAAGACCTGGTGGTGTTGAGTGATGAAATTTACAGCGAGCTGACTTTCGACGGCGGGACGCACACGAGTATCGCCTCGTTCCCCGGCATGCAGGAGCGAACGGTTTTTCTGCACGGTCTCTCGAAGGCGTTTGCAATGACCGGATGGCGGATCGGGTTCGCCTGCGCACCGGCGGAGTTGATCGAGGCGATGATGAAGATCCACCAGTATTCGATCCTGTGCGCGCCGATCATGGGTCAGGATGCCGCCATCGAAGCGCTCGAGCGCGGGGCCGACAGCGTGGCGCGGATGAGGGACGAATACGAATTGCGGCGGAATTTCATTGTTTCCTCACTGAACGAGATGGGGCTGCCGTGCAGGAGTCCGCGTGGATCGTTTTATGTTTTTCCCGAAATCGGCAGGACCGGGCTCTCGAGTCGGGATTTTTCGATGAGGCTGTTGCAGGAGAAGCGCGTGGCGGTGGTGCCCGGGACGGCGTTCGGTCCGGGCGGCGAGGGGCATGTGCGCTGCAGTTTCGCCACTGGGCTGGAGCAGATCAAAACGGCGATGGCGCGGATGGAAGAATTCGTCCGCGGGCTGAAGTAGTTTTTCGTTTCAAAAAAAACAGCCGGGGTCTTGCGACCCCGGCTGAGTTGTTGAGTTTGGCTTTAGGAGCCTGCGGGACTTAGTAGTCCATGCCGCCCATGCCGCCGCCCGGAGGCATTGCGGGGGCCTTTTCCTTCTCCGGGATCTCGGTGATGAGAGCCTCGGTGGTGAGGAGGAGGCCGCTGATGGAGGCGGCGTTTTGCAGCGCGCTGCGGGTCACTTTGGCGGGATCGACGACGCCGGCCTTGATGAGGT
>JBMOIA010000267.1:0-2523 GCA_049317565.1 Terrimicrobiaceae bacterium
TTGCTCGTGGCCTCGATGAAGTCGGGGTCGTTGAGGATCCCGTTGTCCACATCGTCGAGGCTCATGGTTTTCCTGCGGTTGCGCTTTTTAAGAAAGTTGATCGCCATGTTGACGGCGATGCTGTGCATCCAGGTGTAGAAGGAGGATTTTCCCTGAAAGCCTTTGATGGAGCGGTAGGCTTTCGCGAAGACCTCCTGCAAGAGGTCGTTCGTGTCCTCGTGGCTGGCGGTCATGTTGTAGATGAGGCCGTAGAGGCGCGGGCTGAACCGGACGACGAGCGCATCGAAGGCGCGGGCATCGCCGGCCTGCGTGCGGGCCACGAGCTGCTCGTCGGAGGGTTCGTTGGATTCCATTTCGGGAGAAGTGGGGTTTTAGCAAAGGACGGCGCGGTCGCGTAGAAAAAACGCCTCGCCGGGTGTGGAATTCAGGCGTTGCGGGGGAGGGGAAGCTCGGTTGCGGTGGATTCCGAAACGGCTTCGGCGTGCGACGGACTGGCTTTTTTCCAGCCTTCGCGGACCTCGAGCGCGAGCCAGAGGAGGAGGCCGTGGAGCCAGGTTTTGGCGAGGCGGCGGCGGGAGAAGGTGAAGCCGGGAAGGAGGTCGCGGCGGGCGTGGTTGTTTTTTCCGAAGGTGCCTCGGGCGCGGCGGGAACGGGCGAGGGCGGCGAGGCGGCGGTGGATGAAGCGCATCAACAGAAAAAACGGGACGGCTTCGGGCGCGGCGAGGGGCGGGGGGTCGAGCGCGGCGGGGCCTTTTTTGTAGAGCGGGCGGACGACGAAGGCGTAGTAGCTGGCGATGTCCATCCGAATGGCGGCGCGCATGAGGTCGTGGTCGCCGAGGTATTCGTATTTGTCGCGGTAGAGGGCTTCGAACATCCGGCGCTGGCTGGCGGTGAAGTGGCGGTTGTGCCGTTCGGCAAGCGGGGGGACGGCGGTGCCGGCGCGCCATTTCATAATGAGTTCGACGGCGGCGGAGGCGGTGAATGCGATCCAATCCATGCCGGGGCTGTAGAGCGGGTCGATGAAAGCCGAGGCGTCGCCGACGAGGACGAATCCGTCGCCGGCGTGGCGGGTGGAGAAGTAGGGGAGGTTGCGGCGGAAGTGAACATCGCCCGAGACGAACTCCGCGCCGCGCATCATGTCGCGGGCGGCGGGGTGCCGGGAGAGGAAGGTGCGGAGTTTTTCGCCAACGGGCCCACCGCTGCCTAGCCAGTCGGCATGGCGCTGGTCGAGGACCGCGCCGATGCTGGTGTCGCCGTTGCGGAGCTGGATCCACCATGCCCACCATCCGTCACCGGCGAAGTGGTTGGTGGCCGTGCTGCGGATGCCGTTGAAGCCTGTGGTCCAGTCGGGGGATTCGCCGGCATGGGCGGGGGAATCCCAGTCCCCGGTGCCGCGCCAGCGTGACCATGCGGCGAGAGTGGGGTGGGCGTCGTTGGTTTCGAGCCAACCGTTCGCGCGGGCGAGCATGGCTTTGACGCCCGAGGCGTCCACCACCCAGCGGGCGCGGATTTCGCGGGTGGAGCCGCCGGATTCCACGGTGAGGCGCTGCAGGCCGCCTTCGCGGAGTTCGATGGATGTGGCCTGAGCGGGGCGGAGGATTTCGGCGCCGGCCTCCGCAGCGAGGCGGAGCACTTCCTCGTCGAGTGTCGAGCGGTCCACAAGGAATGCAGGGACGCTTGAGAGCTGGCACCCGCCGATTTCGGAGCAGTCCGCGAGGGACTGGGTCTTGTCGTTCGAGAACCAGAAGCGCAGGCCGTTTTTCGGGATTTGTTCGCGGACGAGGAAACGCCCGAGGCCGAGCATTCGGAGGAGAAACCAACCACTGACCTCGGTGGTCGCTTCGCCGACGCGGCGCTTGAAGGCCGGGGACTTTTCAATGACCACCACGCGGAGAGACGGGTCGCGGCGCTTGAGCAGGAGGGCGCAGGCGGCACCGGAGAGGGCGCCGCCGACGATGGCGGCGTCAAAGTCGCCTTGTGTTTCCCCGGGCGGTTGCATGCGGGGACTATTCCGCTTCATGCCGCGACAGCCAAGGCGCAATGCGGGGGTGGACGGTTTCGGGGAAACGGATTAAATTCCCGCCGCCATGCCGATCTACGAATTCCACTCGCCGGACACGAACAAGATCTATTCGTTTTTCGCCCGAAGCCTCTCGTATGCGGACAAAGTGCCGCGTTGCCCTGACAACCCGGATGCCCGCATGGAGCGGATGGTTTCGAAATTCGCCTTCACCGGGCGTGCCAAGGAAAAACCTGACATGCCTGCCGGCGGGGACGACCTCGATCCGCGCATGGAGCGCGTGATGGCCGAAATGGAGCGCGACATGGCGGGCATGGACGAGGAGAACCCCGATCCCCGCGCACTCGGGCGGATGATGCGCAAGATGACCGAGGCGACCGGCCAGAAAATGCCGGCCGAGATGGAGCAAATGATCCGTCGGCTCGAGGCCGGCGAGGATCCCGAGAAACTCGAGGAGGAATTCGGGGATGCGTTCGAGAATATGGATTTTCCGGGCATGGAAG
>JBMOIA010000268.1:0-2512 GCA_049317565.1 Terrimicrobiaceae bacterium
CTGCGAGCCGCCTCTTGGGCATTCGCCCGGCTGTTGAAGGCGGAGATACGGAAATATCCCTCGCCCGCCGGACCAAATCCGCTGCCCGGTGTGATGACGATATTCGCCTCGTTGAGCATTTTGTCGAACACCGCCCAGCTGGTGAACGGCTCGGGCGCGCGAACCCAGATGTAGGGGGCATTCACGCCCCCGAACACCTTCAGTCCCGCACCAGTGGCGGCTTCGCGGAGGATGGCGGCATTACCCATGTAATGGGAAACCAACTCGCCGATCTGCGCACGGCCTGCCGGCGAGTAAAGCGCCTCCGCGGCGCGCTGGACTACATACCCCACGCCATTGAACTTTGTGCTGAACCGCCGGTTCCAGAGCGGATGCAGCGGCTTTTTGGAACCATCGGCCGACCGGCACTCGAGGTCCTTCGGCAGAACGGTGTAGGCGCAGCGCACACCGGTGAACCCTCCGTTTTTTGAAAAACTGCGGAACTCGATCGCGCAGCGGCGCGCACCGGGAATCTCGTAGATCGACCGCGGGATTTTAGGATCCGAAATGTAAGCCTCGTAGGCGGCGTCGAACAGAATGACGGATTCGTTCGCGAGTGCGTATTCCACCCAGGCCGTGAGCTGCTCGCGCGTGGCGGTGGCACCGGTGGGATTGTTCGGGTAGCAGAGGTAAATGATGTCCGCTTTTTCTCGCGGGATTTCGGGAACAAACCCGTTCTCCGCGGTGCACGGCAGGTAGATCAAACCGCTGTAGAGCCCCTTTTCATCGGCTTCGCCGGTGTGTCCGGCCATGACATTCGTGTCCACATACACCGGATAAACCGGGTCCATCACCGCGATGCGGTTGTCGTGGCCGAAGATGTCGAGAATGTTCCCGCAATCGCATTTCGAGCCGTCCGAAACGAAAATCTCGTCATCAGCCACCTCGAGCCCCCGCGACCGGAAATCGTGTTCCGCAATCGCACGCCGCAGAAATTCATAACCCTGCTCGGGACCGTATCCATGGAAGCCGGGACGGGTTCCCATTTCGTCCACCGCCTTGTGCATCGCCTCGCGGACGGCCTCCGGAAGCGGTTCGGTGACATCACCGATGCCGCAGCGGATGAGGCGCGCCGCCCCCTCGGGATTGGAATCGGCGAACGCCTTCACGCGCCGGTTGATCTCGGGAAAAAGATAACCGGCCTTGAGTTTCAGGTAATGGGAATTGAGCTGCGCCATGGGAAAGATGTGACAAGTCGGACGCGTTTCGCGTCAGGGTTGAACAAACCTGGAACCGGTTCTGCTCAGGCGGCGAAGTTTTTCGCCACGGCAGTCCAATCCACCGCGTTCCACCACGCCTTGAGGTAGTCGGCGCGGCGGTTTTGGTAGTGGAGGTAGTAGGCATGCTCCCAAACATCGCAGCCGAGCACCGGGGTGCCGGGGCATTCGGCGACGCCGGCCATGAGCGGATTGTCCTGGTTCGGCGTGGAGCAAATGCAAAGCGACTTGTCGGCTTTTTGGCAGAGCCAAACCCAACCGCTGCCGAAGCGCGCGAGGCCGGCCGCCTCGAACTTCGCCTTGAAGTCGTCGAACGAACCGAAGGCCTTCGCAATCGCGTCGGCGAGCGCTCCAGTGGGGGCGCCACCGGCATTCGGGCCCATGAGTTTCCAGAAAAAGCTGTGGTTCCAATGCCCGCCGCCATTGTTGCGCACGGCGCCGCGGATGGACTCGGGGACGGCAGCGAGGTTGCCGATGAGGTCCTCGAGGGATTTTCCAGCGAGGTCGGGCGCACTTTCGAGGGCCTTGTTGAGGTTCGTTACATAAGTGGCGTGGTGCTTGCCGTGGTGGATTTCCATCGTGCGGGCGTCGATGTTCGGTTCAAGCGCGGTGGCGGCGTAGGGAAGTGCGGGAAGTTCGAATGGCATGGTGTGTTTTGGTTTGAGCCGGGAACGATAGGCGCGCCCAGCGCGGATTCAAGCCGCTTGTCCCGCGAGGCCCAGCACGAGCCGGAGCGCGTCGAGGCGAAGGCCGGCGGAATCGATCGCGGCGAGCAGGTCGTTTTTCAGGGTGCGCAGGGATTCGATTTCGGCGGGGTGGATGTGGTTGTTGATGGACGAGAGGTCCTCGAGGCGGGCGATCTCGGCATCCAACTGCTCTGCCGCGCGCTGGCGGGCGGACTGGACCACGGCATCACGGCGGACGGCGGCGAGTTCGTTCGCCTTTGCGAGCATGGCAGGGAGGTGCTTTTTCTTCAGCGCGGGAGTGTCGAGGATTTTGAAAATGTCGCCAACGGCCAGCTCCGCGTCCTGCAGTTCCCCGTCGGCGGAGCGGTCGGAGAGCGATTGGTCCACGGCGATCCGGACCGGGGTGGCGGGCAACCAGCGGTCGGCATGCAAGTGCGCCGGCGCGATGGATTCGACCACGAAATGGGTTTCGAGAAAAAACGAGTTGCCGGGCGCGGTTTTCCAAATGCCGAACGCGCTGTTGCCGGTTTCAATGCCGAGGATGGCGTCGATGGCGGCACGCACGAGCGG
>JBMOIA010000269.1:0-2487 GCA_049317565.1 Terrimicrobiaceae bacterium
TGCCATTTGCCTACTCCTGCAAAAATCCCGCTCTGTAGGCGTCCATTTGCTGGCGTAGAAAAGCCTCGGTGCCGAATTTCGCCCGGAATTTTTCGTCGTTCTTCCGTTGGGCGCGAATCCAGGTTTTTCGCGAGGCGGCATCCGTGGGAACCGAGTCTCCAACCTCCGCAATGAATTCGTCCTGCAACCTCTCCCATTCGGAAACCTGAATGTCAGTCATGATTTCGATCTCGGGATTTTCAATCGTCAATGATGCGGGCAGTTGCAGGGGCGGCAGTATGTAAGGATCGACCGGCCTGCCATTGGGAAGAAACAAGGCCTGCTGGCTCGTGGTCTCCCAATCGGGTGCTGCCTTGGAGGGCTTGCGGAACTCCTCGAGCAAAGCCCTCGCCGCCCGCCTGCGTTCGGCCCGCTGGCGGAGCGCCTCGGATTGCAGGGAGGTCTGCGTCGGGTGCGGATCGCCCGAAGGCAGAACTTCGGCCGCGGATGGCGAAAACGATGCGGATTCAGAAGCCGCAGCAGAATGGGCTCCGGAGGAATCCGAGTGGCTTGGGACCGAACTGTCCGGGTCGACCGGCTTTTTTTTCGGCGGCGGATTCACGGAATCCAGCACGAGCATGGCACCGAGGGTTCCGAGTGCCAGGGCTGCCAATCCGAGGGCGACCCATTTAGCAAGGCGGTCCATTTTGAAAAAAGTCGGCGCGGGGATCGGACCCGCGCCGATTGGTTCTTTGGTTGGATGGATCAGGGCACGAACTGGCCTTGAACGATCGAGCCGCCATCGCTGTAGCGCTGGACATTGACATCGCCGAGTTTCACCGGCGCGTCGAAATTGCGCAGTTGGTTGGCAACGGCATCGAAGATCGCGCGCTTGGGCGTTCCTGTGGGCAGGGCGTTGGAGCGATAGGGCAACCGCACATAGCCCCAGAGGTCGTAGGACCCGTTGGCGAGGGACGGCGTGGCGGAGCCGACGCTGGTGGGCGTGTTTTCAACGCCGCCGTCATTCCCGTAGGTGCCAAGCGTGCCGAGCGTGTTGCCGTTCCAGCTCACTTCCTTGGCGCCGCCGCGGATGGCGGAGTCGGCATCCGAATCACCGAGGACGGTGAAGTAGATGTCTCCGGCGTTGCCACCCGGGAGGCTGAGGGTGGAGGTGAGTGCCGTGAGCAGCGGACCGAATGTCGGATAGCCGCCATTGCCCACAGGGGTGTTGATTCCGAGCACGCGGTTGTCGGTGCCGTTGGCCCCGAGGGTGCGTCCGGCCGCGGCCCAAAGGTTGTGGCTGGTGACGGTGCCGCCTTCGATAACGGCGCGGGCAGAGGCCAGCGAACCGTTTCCGCCGGAAAGGCTCACGGAGGGTGCGGAGCTGTAGCCGCTGCCGCCATTGGTGACAGTGAATCCGGTGATGCGGCCGTTTGCAACTGTCGCAGTTGCTGTGGCGGTGGTTCCGTTTCCTGCGGGGGCGGCAACCGTGACCGTGGGGGCCGAGGTGTAGCCGACGCCCGGGGAAACCACTGTGATGCCCACGACCGGCTTGTTTGTGGTATTCGTCACATTCGCGGACCAGGTTTTGATGGGAGTGGTGGTTCCCAATCCATTGCCGGCGGCCCAGAGGGTGCGGATGCCGGAGTCGATGCCGCGGCTCAAGGGATAGACTTTTTTGCCGTAGTCCGACTGGTTGCCGGTGAGCTGCGAGAGCCTCAATTCCCCGTCGGCGTAAAGCTGCTGCGCAAGCTGCGGGGTGATGTTCAGGCCGTTCGGCGCACCCTTGCTGGCCACAAGGCGCAGCGGCAGGATGCCCACGATTTCCTCCACCAGGGATTGATAGGTGGTGGCTCCGTTCTCCGGGAAGGAGATCTGGTTGGTCCCGATCCACGGCGTCGAGTCCTGGAACTCGTTGCTGATGTGGAAGTCGGGCACCGCGAGCTTCGCGGGGGCCGTGGTGTTGCTTAATACATCGGTGGCTCCGCTGCTAGCCGTTGTGTTGTCCGTAAAATAGCGGACCTGTTGGCTGGCGGAGTTGGTTTTCCATCCGCCGGCCGAGCCGTTGTAAACGAGGTGGATGGTGACATTGCCCTGCCCGCCAATGCTTGCGTTTCTCCAGCGGACCACATTGGCCGTGATGATGGCCGAGCCGTTGAAGGTCCGGTCCACACTGGTCTGGCCGAGGAGGAGGTTTTCAATGGCGGTGGTGAGCTCCGTGCGGAGCGCCGGGGCGCCCGCGATGAAGATTTCCGTTTGCGCCTGGGCCATGGTGGCCAGGCCGAGCGCGGCCGTGGCGGCTGCGAGGAATTTATTGATTTTCATTGGTTTGATTTTTCGGTGTTTGGATTTGGTTTGGGTTCAAGTGGTTTGTGTTTTGCGGCGGCGGATCACGAGGAGGAAGAGTCCCGCGAGCGCCAGCAGGATGTAGGTGCCGGGCTCCGGCACGGCGGTGAAGGTCAGCGCACCCGTGTTGTCCAGCGTGAAGCTGCCCAAGTAGGTGTTATC
>JBMOIA010000270.1:0-2486 GCA_049317565.1 Terrimicrobiaceae bacterium
CCCGCTTCCCGTGCAGACGGAGCACGGGGTTGACTTTGGCGGGGGCGTCGATTTCCATCCGCCGCATCCAACCGCGAATGCCCACCAGCGCCAAAGAAAAAATCATTGTCGCCGTGGACGCGCCCAACTCCACAGCCGCGCTGGACCTCGCGCGCCCGCTGCTCGGCGAAGGTTGCCTCTTCAAGATCGGCCTCCAGCTTTTCACTGCCGAAGGCCCCTCGATTGTTGAAAAATTCCGCAACCTTGGCGCCCGCGTGTTCCTCGACCTGAAATTCCACGACATCCCGAACACCGCGATGGAAGCCGTGCGCTCCGCTGTGGCGCTGGGGGTGGAAATGACAACCATCCACCTGTGCGGTGGCCCTCGCATGGTGGCGGATTCCGTTGCAGCGGCGGAAGACTCGGGAATGCTGGTCCTCGGCGTCACCGTGCTGACGAGCATGGATGCCGCGGCGCTCGAAGCCGTGGGGGTGCCATCGAAAACCGAGGCACAGGTCCTGCGCCTCGCGGCGATGGGTTTCGAAAACGGATTGCGGGGCGTTGTGGCGAGCCCTCTCGAAATCGCCCCGCTCCGCGCGAAGTTCGGTTCCAATCTGAAAATCGTCACCCCGGGCGTGCGCCCCGCAGGAAGCGGGCACGGCGACCAAAAACGCGTGATGGCGCCCGGCGATGCCATCCGCGCCGGCGCCGATTTCCTCGTCATAGGCCGCCCGATCACCGGCGCCCCTTCGCCGCTCGAGGCGCTCCGCGCCATTGCTTCCGAGATGGACGCCGCGGCGGCATGAAGCCCGCCGTCCCGCTTCCCGAGGAATTCCCGCAAAACATCCGCGCCTCACTTTTGCTCGTCTTCGGGGCGGTCCTCGTCGGTGGTGCCACCGGGTTTATCGGCGTCGCCTTCCTCCACGCACTCGATTTCGGGAACCAACTCCGCACTTCGACCGTGGATTCACTGGGAACCTGGCCGCCCGGCCTCGGTGTCGCCCTGTTCGCAATCAGCGCCGGTGCCTGCGCCGCGTTCGCCACATGGCTCGTCCTCCGCTTTTCCCCGCACGCCGCAGGCAGCGGCATCCCGTATGTGGAAAAAATCCTGCGCGGCCCCGGCGAACCCGACCACCGCTTCGTCCTCCCCGTCAAATTCCTCGGCGGCTTCGTGGCGCTCTCCTCCGGCCTCGTGCTCGGCCGCGAGGGTCCGCTGGTCCAGATGGGCGCGGTGATCGGCGACCGTATCGGCCGGTTTTTCAAGGGTGTCGAAAACGCATGGAAGCCGCTCATGGCGGCGGGCGCCGGCGCGGGGGTCGCCACAGCGTTCAACGCCCCCGTCGGCGGCACGATTTTCATCCTCGAAGAGGTCCTCAAAAAAGCCACGCCACTCTCCTTCGCACTCACTGCGGCCGCCGCCGTTTCCTCGGCCTGCGTCCAGCGAGGGATTTTCGGCATGGGCCCCGACTACACGGTTCCGTTCGCGTTGCCCGGACCCGTTGAAAACATCTGGCTCTACGCGCTTCTGGGAATTGCCTTAGGAATCCTCGGCGCCGCCTACAACCGCCTCCTCCTCGGTCTCGCCGCGCCATCCAGCCCTCTGAAAAAAATCTCCGCCCTGCCCCGCGCCTTCGCAATCGGCGCTGTTGTCGGCACCGCCGGCTGGTTCCTGCCGGACGACTTCACCGGTGGCGACAGCCTCACACAACAAATCCTCTCCAGCCCCGCAACGGCGGGTGTGCTCCTCGCGGTCGCCCTCGCGCGGTTTTTCACGGGTCCGCTCAGCTACGCCGCAGGAACGCCCGGCGGGCTCTTCGCACCGATCGTGGCGCTCGGCGCCTTGCTCGGGTCGGCCGGCGGGTCCGCGCTCCATGCGCTCCAACCGGATCTCGCCCCCTCGCCCGCCGCCTTCGCCGTCGCGGGCATGGCGGCATTTTTCACCGCCACGATCCGCGCGCCGCTCACGGGGATCGTGATCTGCCTCGAGATGACTGGTTGCTACCAGTTGTTCCTGCCGATGCTCGCCGCGTGCCTCGGTTCGCATGTGTCGTCCGCCATGCTGCGCGCCGAACCGATCTACGACGCCCTCGCCGCGCAATCCGAGCCGAAGGTTTGATAAAATCCCCGCCGCACCCATACTCGCACCCATGGAATACCCGCGCTCGCCCAAGGAAACACTCGGCGGAATCGTTTACATCGGCCGCATGATTGAAAAAATCCGGCTCATGGCGGCCGGCCGCCTGCACCCGGAACTCCACGCCAACCTCGGCAAGGGGTTCGACGAACGCGGCGCTTCGTTCCTCGGCTTGGACTATGCAGCCCTCCAGACGCGCGTGCTCCAGGGCGGCAGCGATGACGAAATCCTCGAGTGGTGTTTCCAAAACGGACACCGCCCCACGGAGGAGCAGATCGAGGTCTGGAACGGATTCATGCTCAAGCGCGGCTGGAATGACGAGCTCGCCGCCACGCTGCTCCGCCGCAAAAAAGAAAGCGGGTTCGAGGACCGC
>JBMOIA010000271.1:0-2473 GCA_049317565.1 Terrimicrobiaceae bacterium
GAAAAAGCCTACCACGACGAAGGCTACCAGACCGTCTCGGTGTCCGTCCCGCCGCAGGGCGTGCAGTCGGGCGTCATCGTGTTGCGCGTCGCCGAGGTTCCGGTGGGCAGGCTCCGCGTCAAGGGCTCGCGGTTTTTCGACACGAACAAAATCAAACAACTCGCCCCGGCGCTCGCGGAGGGAACGGTCCCGAATTTCAACGATGTCCAGCGCGACATCATCGCGCTGAACCAGGGCGCCGACCTCCAGGTCACCCCCTCGCTCTCGCCGGGAAAAACCCCCGGCACCGTGGATGTCGAACTCGCCGTGAAGGACAAGTTCCCGCTCCACGGCTCCGTCGAACTCAACAACCGCTACAGCGCCAACACCACCCCGCTCCGCCTCGACGCCGCCGTCCGTTACGACAACCTCTGGCTCGCCGGCCACACTATTGGCGCGGCACTCCAGGTCGCCCCGCAGAACATCGACGACGCCCTGGTTTACACCGGCTACTACATCGCCCGCACGGATGCCATCGACTGGCTCTCGCTCATGCTCCAAGCCACGCGGCAGAACAGCGAGGTCTCCACACTCGGCGGCAGCGATTCGCTCGGCAACGGCGAAATCTACGGCGGCCGCCTGTTGTTCAACCTCCCGCCGAAGACCGGCTACTTCCACTCCGCCAGCCTTGGCATCGACTACAAGGACTTCGCGCAGGACCTCGTCATCGGCAACCAGACCATCTCCTCGCCGCTCACCTACTGGCCGTTCAACGCCTCCTACAACGCCAACTCGGTCGGCAAACACTACGAAACCGGCATCAGCGCGGGCGTCACCTTCGCCTTCCGCGGCACAAGCACGCAGGAGGCGATCAATTTCGACAACCGCCGCTACAACGCGAGCGCGAACTTCTTCTACTTCCGCGGCGGCATCGACCACACGCAAAAGCTTCCATGGGACTTTCAGCTCCTCGCCGCCCTGCAGGGCCAGGCGACCGCCAACCCGCTTGTGGACACCGAGCAGTTCGGCCTCGGCGGGCTCAACACCGTTCGCGGCTACCTCGAGTCGGTCGTGGTCGGCGACAACGCCGTGGCCGGCACGCTCGAACTCCAGTCCCCTTCCCTCCTCGCGTGGATGCCCGAAGGCAACGAACTCCGCCTCTTCGCCTTCCTCGACGCCGGCTACGCCATGCTCAACGACCCCCTCCCCGAGCAGCAGTCGAACTTCTCGCTGTGGAGCTACGGGTTCGGCGCGAGCCTGCGCCTCGTCGAGCACCTCAGCGGCGAAATCCTCATCGGCATCCCGCAAATTTCCCAACAGCCCTCCGAAGCCCAAAACCCGCTGCTCTCCTTCCGGTTTTCCGCCGAACTCTGACCATGAAAAAAACCATCGCCCTCGCCGCCGCCGCGCTGCTCCTCGCCCAGTCGCCTTCCCGCGCCTGGTGGGACAAGGCCTGGGGCGCCCGCACCGCCGCCACGATCGACACCACCAAGTCCGGATTCGAAATCGGCGGCCCGGCCGGCGACTCCGCCGTCCTTGTCCGCCTCCACTCCGGCAACTTCGACTTCACCCTCGCGAAGGAGGACGGTTCGGACCTCCGCTTCGTCTCCGAAGACGACAAGGTGGTTTACGGCCACCGCATCGAAAAATGGGACCCGCTCATGAACGAGGGCTTCGCGTGGGTCCGCATCCCCGATGTCCAGGACAACGCCCAAAAAACTTTCTGGATTTACAGCGGCAACCCCGACATCCCGCCCGAAGAAGCCGCCGACCCCGCCAAAGCCTCGGACGACACGACCATCCTCTCCTACAGCTTCTCCACGCCCACGCCCGCCGATTCCTCGAAGAACAAAAACAACGCGACCTCCGGCGGCACCCTGTCCGAGGGCGCGCTCATCGGCCCGGGCCTGCGCCTGCTTGGAAACACCGCGGTAAAAATTCCCGCCTCCGACACTTTCAAAACCGCTGCCGGCGACCCCTTCACACTCTCCGCCTGGCTCAAGCAAACCACCATCAACCCCAAGGGCACGCTGTTCGAGTGGGGCACGGGCGCCGACCGGTTCGCGTTGGAATTCGAAAACGGCGCGCCCGTCGTTTCGGTCGGTTCCGCCAAATCCACACCCGGGGAGCCGCTCCCGCCAAATGTTTGGAAACACCTTGCCGTGGTCTCCGACGGCGCCTCCACCAAACTCTTCGTGGACGGCCGCGAGTATTCCTCGGCACCCGCAGGCATGCCCGCCATCGCCGCCGAAGCCGTGCTCGGCGCGAACCTCGAGGGCAAGAACGGCCTGGTCGGGGAACTCGACGAATTCACTATTTCAAAAACCGCCCGCTCCCCGGCCTGGGTCCGCCTCGCAGCCACCGGCCAGTCCGGCAACGATGCCGCCGCGAAACTTCTCACCATCGCCACACCCGAAGGCGGCGCGGGCGGCGGCCACAGCGGCGCGCTCGAGCATGTCATGCTCTTCGGCGACATCGCGAAAAACATGATGTT
>JBMOIA010000272.1:0-2471 GCA_049317565.1 Terrimicrobiaceae bacterium
TCCCTCACAAATTCCAAGTAGCACTCCTCATCGGGGCCATAGATTTTGTCGCCGGCCACCGCATGCCCCGCATGCGCCGCATGCACCCGGATTTGGTGGGTCCGGCCGGTGAGCGGCCTGGCTTCGACCAATGAAAACCTTCCGAAGCGGTTTTCAAAACTCTGCAGCACCTTGAAGTCGGTAATCGCAGGCGCTCCGGCCGGATGAACCATGCGCTGGAGGTGGATGCGGGATTCCATCACAGCGCCCCGCCTCACGATCGGCGCATCAACGCGAAACTCCGCCGGCGCTGGGTGTCCTGCAACGATAGCGAGGTAGGTTTTTTTAATCTTCCCCTCCTGCATGGCGATGGCTGCCGCGCGCGCTGCCGCCGCCGTTTTTGCAACCAGAACCAATCCGCTGGTTTCGCGGTCGAGCCGGTTGATGAGCGAGACCTGGCCGCCGGCCGCCAACTCATACGCAAGCATCTCCTTCAATCCATCCCAGAGCGTGCGAGGCCCGCCGGGCTTCGTTGGGTGCACGAGAAGCCCCGCCGGTTTTTCCACCGCGAGCAGGTCTGGCGTCTCGCCCGCAATCCGGAACTCTTCTTGATCGACCTCCATCGCCCCGCGACTATCGCCGGCCCATGGTCGAACTGCAAAACGTGACGCGCACCTACTCGAGCGAGACAGAAGGTGTGCGCGCCCTCGACGATGTGTCGTTGAGCCTCGGTTTCGGCGATTTCGCGGCGGTCACGGGTCCGAGCGGCTGCGGAAAAAGCACACTGCTCAACATCCTTGGCGGTCTCGATCGGCCGGACTCCGGCACTGTCCGCGTCAACGGCATCGACCTTGCGAAAGCCGGCGAGGCCACACTCACCCGCTACCGCCGCCACACGATCGGCATCGTGTTTCAATTCTTCAACCTCCTTCCCGCAATGACCGTCCGCGAGAATGTGGAACTCCCGCTGCTCCTCCGCGGGGACAAGGCCAAGGACTCGGCCGAGCGCGTCTCCGCCATGCTCGATCTGGTGGGGCTCGGTCCGCGAGCAGCCCATTTTCCGCACCAGCTCAGCGGCGGGGAAATGCAGCGCGCCGCCATCGCCCGCGCCCTGGCCGGAAAACCCAAGCTCCTCCTCGCCGACGAACCCACGGGCAACCTCGACTCCGCCAACGCTGCGAATGTCTGCGAAACCCTCGCAAAGATTGCTTCCCAAAAAATCGCCACGCTGGTTATTGTCACCCACAGCGACACCGTCGCATCCGTAGCCCCCTCACAAATTCGAATGCTTGATGGAAAAATCCTCACAGAACCCCTTCCTTCCTCTGCGCCCAGATGACCCGCGCCTGAGCCGTTTCGCGGTCTTCTCCGGCCTCAGCCCCGAGGAAATCGCCACTCTCATCCGCCTCACGGACACCGTGTCCTTCGGCAAGGGGTCGAAAATCATCACCAGCGGCGAGGAGGGACACTGCCTTTATCTGATGCTGCAGGGCAGCGCCACCGTGAGCGCGCCGCCGCCCGACGAGGACATCGAATTCGCCACACTCGGAGTCGGGGATTTTCTTGGTGAAATCTCCCTGGTGGACGACGGCCCCCGCTCCGCGAATGTGGTCGCGGCCGAGGATTGCACGCTCCTCCGCTTCACGCGCATCACCCTGGGCGTCCTCGCCGGCCTGCAACCCTCCGCCGCCGTCTCGATCCTCAGCGCCATCGGCAGCGAACTCGTCAAGCGCCTGCGCAACACGAACCAGAAATACCTCGACCTGCTCCACCGTTCCGCGCCACAAGATTAGGTCCCGATCAGCCCTAACCTTGGAAAAACAACGCACACTCGCCTCTTCCGCCAGCCTTTCGGGCAGCGCCCTGCACACCGGCGGCAATGTCACCCTGACCATCCACCCCGCGCCGCCCGACCACGGCTACAAATTCCAGCGCACCGACCTTCCCGACGAACCGGTCATCGACGCTGCCGCCGCCCATGTGAAAACCGTGGAGCGCGCGACCACCATCGTCCACGGCTCCGTCAAAATCCACACCGTCGAGCATGTCATCTCCGCCCTCGTGGGCATGGGGATCGACAACGCCCTCATCTCGATGGACGCCAACGAACCGCCGATTTGCGACGGCAGCGCCAACGAGTTCGTCGCGCTCGTCAAAAAAGCGGGCTCCGTCGAGCAGGATGCGCCCCGCCGGTTTCTCGAAATCCGCGAACCTCTCACCGTGGAAAACAACGGCTCGATCCTCCTCCTGCTCCCGGATTCGAAATTCCGCGTTTCCTGCACACAGGTCGGACCCGAGGGCCGCTTTACCCAATTCCTCTCCACCGAAATCACTCCCGAAACCTACGAACGCGACATCGCGCCGGCCCGCACCTTCGTTTTCTACGAGGATGTGAAGCCGCTCATGGACAAGGGGCTCATCAAGGGCGGCAGCCTCGAAAACGCCATCGTCGCCCGCGGTGACAGCGTCCTCAGCAAGGAACCGCTCCGCTT
>JBMOIA010000273.1:0-2459 GCA_049317565.1 Terrimicrobiaceae bacterium
CGCCCGGTTTGGCCGCGCTGGGCCATGGTGCCGTATTTGCTGGCGGTGGATTTGCAGAACACCGCCCTCTCGGGATTTTTCACCTTTTACGGGAAGGTCCTTTATCCGAGCTATGCCGCCGCGCCGCGCATCACATGGCTCTCGCCCGAGGCCGACCAAACGGCCGCCGGGGCGATCATGTGGGTGCCGGGGTCGATGGCTTTCCTCATTCCCGCTGCGGTGATCGCGGTCAAATGCCTGACCGGCTCGCAGGTCCGCCCGAGCCAGGTCGCGAAACCCCGCAGGCCGCTTCCAGCGCCGCCCCGCAGGCCGTTCGACCTTTTGCGTGTGCCGGTGCTGGGGGCTTTTTTCCGCTGGAAATATTTTCGCACCTCCATGCAGATTCTGCTCTTCGGGTTGGCGGTGCTGGTGGTGCTGGACGGCCTGTTCGGCCCGCAGGTCGCGGGCATGAACCTCGCCGGTGTTCTGCCGTGGATGCACTGGCGGGGCTTGACTGTTCTGGCGCTGCTCGTCGCGGGGAATTTGTTTTGCATGGCGTGCCCGTTCACTTTCGCGCGGGACCTAGGGCGAAAAATCCTGCCGGCTTCATTCCGCTGGCCGCGGGCGCTGCGCTCGAAGTGGCCGGCGGTCGCGCTGTTGGCGGTTTTTTTCTGGGCCTACGAGTTCTTCGGGTTGTGGGCGACGCCGTGGTGGACCGCATGGATCATCATCGGGTATTTCGCCGCCGCGGTTTTGGTGGATGGTTTTTTCAAGGGCGCTGCATTCTGCAAGCACATCTGCCCGATCGGGCAGTTTCATTTCGTGTCGTCGCTCGCCTCGCCGCTCGAGGTGCGGGTGCGCGAGCCCTCGGTGTGCGCCTCGTGCCGCACGCACGATTGCCTGCGGGGAAACGCCACCCAGCGCGGGTGCGAACTGCATTTGTTCCAGCCGGCGAAGTCGGGGAACATGGATTGCACTTTCTGCCTCGATTGCGTGAAGGCCTGCCCGACGGACAATGTCGGCATCATGGCAGTGCCGCCCGGCGGGGACTTGCTCAATGCGGGACGGCGCTCCGGGGTGGGGGACTTCGCCCAACGGCCCGACATCGCGGCGCTGGTGCTGGTTTTTACCTTCGCCGCGCTCGCCAATGCGGCGGGGATGGCGGGCCCGGTTGTCGAACTCGGGCAGCAGTTGCGCGGGGTTTGGGGTGGGGCGGCGGGCGTTTTCGGTAGCGCTTTGTTTTTTGCCTTTGTGTTGCTGGTGCCGCTTGGCGCGGTCTGGGTTTGCTCGCGGCTCGGGGCCGCTTTCTCGGGAATCTCCGAATCGTGGCGCCGGATAGCGGGCGGCTTCGGCGTGCTGCTCGCGCCTTTGGGCTTCTCAATGTGGGCAGCACATTTCCTTTTCCACTTTTTGCACGGGCTCTTTGCGCCGTGGCCTGTTCTCCAGCGTGCCGCGTCGGATGCGGGGCTGTCCTCCACTGCGCCCGACTGGTCGTCCATGCCGGGCGTGATGGCCGACACCACAGGGCTCGGCATCCTGCTGCTGAACGCTGGCTGCCTCTATTCGCTTTGGCTGCTTTGGAAAAAATCCTGCACCGCTGCCCCGGTGCGCCCGGCAGGTATTTTCATGCCCTGGGCGTTCCTGGTGCTGCTTGTTTACGCATTCGGGGTGTGGCTGGTTTTCCAGCCCATGGAAATGCGCGGTCTCCTCTAAATCCCACACGGTTCTTGCGGGCGGTTCGATTTGAAATTCATTCTGTTCATTTTTTCTTGAACAACTGGATTTGGTGGTTATCCTTCACTCCAGCATTCCCCCTTTTTTCGAAACCGTGGGAAATTCCATTCAAACGAGTGCCGCGGTAAGCAGCCGTTCGCTTACCAAGGGCGGCAGCTTGGGAAATCATAAAGCGATTTCCAAACTCGATTCCGAATACGAGCGCCTCAACCCCTTCCAGAGGGAATCCATCGCCCTTTTCATCAACGCCTCGGTGGCGTTGTCATTGCCCCGTTCGATCGGGGAAATCTACGGGCTGCTGTTCAGCACAGAGGAACCGTTGTCCCTGGACGATGTCGTGGAGCGTCTGCAAATCAGCAAGGGCTCGGCGAGCGAAGGCCTGCGGTGGCTCAAGTCCCTCGGAGCCGTGAACCTCGTCTATGTCCCCGGCGTGCGTCGGGAACACTTCACGGCCGAGACGAGCCTCCGCAAACTCGCCAGCGGATACCTGCGCGACCGGATCGACCCCCATCTGGAAAACGGGCAGGAACGCCTGAGGGCGCTGGAATCCAGTATCGGCGGGAATGGCGCAGCGGACTTCCAGCGCGGCAGGCTCGGGCAGGTGAGGGGTTGGTATCAGTTTATTTCAAAGGTTTTGCCGATTGTAAAAACTTTGGCCGGAAAATTCTAACAATGAATTCGAGAACAGCGGAAACCGAGAACTGGGACATGGTCCTTGAGCCCGCCACGCGGTGGTGGGACCTCCA
>JBMOIA010000274.1:0-2455 GCA_049317565.1 Terrimicrobiaceae bacterium
AGCGTTCCAATGAGGCGGGTGCTGACGCCCCAGCTGGTGGTCCACGCATGCGCGACCTGGCCGTCGCGTCCCTGAAATTCGATGCCCGCGGCCTTGGCGAAATTTTGCCCGAGGAAGTGGGAGGTGCCGGCTTGGATCGCCTTGCGGTCTTGCACCATTGCCTCGATGCAATAAGTGCGGACGGCACCCGGGAACCGCTCACCCTCGCTTTTCTCGCCGGTGAGCACGGGCAGCGCGAGCCAATCGCGGGCGAAAGTTTCATACACGCGGAGCATTTTCATCGTTTCCTCCTCCGCCTCTTCGCGGGTCTCGTGGGCGGTGTGGCCCTCCTGCCAGAGGAACTCGGCGGTGCGCAGGAACAACCGGGGGCGCATTTCCCAGCGGACGACATTCGCCCACTGGTTGAGAAGGATCGGGAGGTCGCGCCAGGATTTGACCCAGCGGGCGTAGGCCGCGCCGATGATGGTCTCCGAGGTCGGGCGGACGACGAGCGGCTCGGGGAGTTCGCCCGCAGGCACGAGTTTCCCTTCGCGCATCTCGAGCCGGTGGTGCGTGACGACGGCGCATTCCTTCGCGAACCCCTCCACATGCGCCGCCTCTTTCTCGAGGTAGCTCAGCGGAATGAAGAGCGGGAAGTAGGCATTGCGATGGCCGGTCGCCTTGAACATTCCGTCCAACACCGACTGCATGCGCTCCCAGATCGCGTAGCCCCATGGCTTCACGACCATGCAACCGCGCACCTCCGAGTTCTCGGCGAGGTCCGCCGCGCGGATGACCTGTTGATACCACTCTGGAAAATCCTCGCCCCGCTGCGGGGTGACGGCTGTCTGTTGTTTTTCGCCCATGGGGGGCGAATGATTGCGGCGGCTCCACGCCGGTAAAGACAAAACACTTTGGAAACGCCGCGGGCCGCGGCATATTCACGCCATCCATTCGATGCGATTTCTGCCCGCCTTCATTTTCCTGCTCGCCACTGCCGCTTTGGCTTCCGAAGAACCCTCCGCCTCCGAGATCCTCGCGAATGCCCGCCTAAATCCTCTCGGCGGCGAGATCGCGCTCCGGGCGCAACTGCGGGCGGGCTCGGTGAAGGTGCCCTTCACGATCGATGTGCGCGGCGGTCGCGTCGCCTACATTTTCGAATCGCCACGGGAAGAGATCATCCTGCGCTTCGGCAAGGACAGTGCGCGGCTCGAGCGCAAATCCGGGGCTTCGGCCGAGCCGGTTCCCGCCCTTCAGATGGACGATCCCGTGCGGGGAGGTTTGATCACGCTCGGGGATCTCGCTTTGGAATTTCTTTACTGGAAAAACCCGAAGCTTCTCGGCTCCGAGACCGTGCGTTCCCGCGATGCGTGGAAGATTGAACTCCACGCCCCGAACCGCACATCGCAATACGCCGCTGTGCGCGTCTGGATCGACAAACAATCCTCCGCACTGCTGCGCATCGAGGGCTACAACCGGAGCGGGATTTTAGCGAAGCGCTTCGAAGTGGTGTCCGCCCAAAAGATCGACGGCCAGTGGATGCTGCGGCAGATGCGCGTGGAGCGGATCGACCCCGCCACACGCAAGACGACAGGCATCACCTACCTCGAGGTTCTCGATGCCCTTCGCTCCGCACCGGCGGCTTCTTGAGGGGTCAGCTTTTGGCCGCGGTGCCGACCTCGTGCCGCTCGAGCGAACCGGCTTTTCCCTCCGACCCCTTTCGCCATTTCTGCCATGCCCGCGTCCATGCGACCGCGCGGTGAATCACCAACCCGCGCAATGTCCGTGGAAAAATAATCAGGTCCCACAGGCGCGACTCATGTGTGGACATCTGCCGTTTGAATTCCTGGTCGTTCTGCATGAAATCGTAGGCGGGAATTCCCTGCGCCATCATCCGCTCCAGCATGTCGAGCATGAGGAGGCGCCCCGGCGAACACTCCGCGAATTCGGCGTCGTAGGCCATATTGTGCATGCGATACGCACCCCGCCCGACAAACCCGATTTCGTAGGCCGCGAGCCGGCCATTGATCGTTAAAATCCCGAGACGCACGCGACCCTTCGCTGCCATGTTTTCCAGCAGCAGCCGGTAAAAGGCCCGCGCCGGCGCCTTGTGAAAAATCCCATCGCCGCGCTGACCCTTCGGGCTCCGGCGGTCGAGATCCATCACGGCATCGAGCCAGCGGGAAATTTCCTCGGGCTTTTCAAGCGAAAGGAACTCCGCGGCTCCGAGCTCGGCGAGCTTGCGGTATTTACGTCGCAAGCCTTGGCGGGTTTTAGGGCCGAAAACCGTTTCCATGTAGTTTTCGAATCCCGCAAACTTCGACAACTCCACCACAAACCTCGGCGTCCTCTGCCGCAGGATGCTGCCCGCGCGGGCGGATGCCATCACGGGTTGCAGCACTTCCGTGGCGAATGCCCGCGAAACAAGCAGCACCCAGGAAAACGAATAGGAACGCGTCAGGGCGACCAGTCCGCG
>JBMOIA010000275.1:0-2429 GCA_049317565.1 Terrimicrobiaceae bacterium
CCTTGCGCAGTTCCTCCTCGATCGCATGAAGCAGGTTGCTCGCCTCCTCCTCGTCCACATAGAGGTTGCTGTTCCGTGTGACGCGGAAGAGGTGGGCACCCTTCACGGTGACGCCACGGAAAAGCGACTGCACATGATCCTGGATAATGTTGCCGAGGAAAACATAGTCGTCGCCATCCGTCTTCGAGGCGAATGGCACGAGGCGCGGCAGGATGCGTGGCGCTTGCACGACGGCGATGTCGGTGCCGAGGCCCTCACCCTCGAGTTCCACAATGACATTGAGGCTTTTGTTCAGCAGCTGCGGGAACGGGTGCGAGGGGTCCACCGCCAGCGGCGTGAGGACCGGATAGACGGTCTCGAGGTAGAACTTTTCAAAGTGCGCACGCTCGGCGGCGGGAACGGAGGGGTAGTTGTGAAAGCGGATGCGGTGGGCCTCGAGGGCGGGTGCGAGGGATTCCCGCCAGCAGCGGTATTGATCATCCACCATGCGGCGCACGCGGGCGCTGATGCGCGCAAGGGTCTCAGAGGCGGAAAGCCCGTCCGGTCCGGTTTCCGGGGAATTGTTCTGCCGCTGTTGTTTGAGGCCGGCGACGCGGACCTCGAAAAATTCATCGAGATTCGAACTGACGATGCAGAGAAATTTGAGGCGTTCGAGTAGCGGGTTCGATTCGTCGATCGCCTGGTCCAGCACGCGCTGGTTGAACTCCAGCCAGCTGAGTTCGCGGTTGATGAAGTGAGCCCTGTCCGAAAAATCCACGCTTCAGTCCAATTGCCGCCCGACCGGCGGTCAAGGGCGGAATTGGCGAGCGGCGCTTGGCTTAATCCTCGCCGAAGCGCGTTTCGACAAGGCTCTTGATTTCGGCAACCGCTTTTTCGGCGTCAGGCCCCTCGGCGTGGATGGCGAGCTTCGAACCCTTGCCGGCGGCGAGCATCATGAGGCCCATGATGCTTTTTCCATTCACCCGCTCGCCGTCCTTTTCCACCCAAACCTCGGCGCGGTAGCGGCTGGAGATCTTAACGAACATCGCGGCAGGCCGGGCATGCAGGCCATTGCGGTTTTCCACGACCACCTCCGCGGTGCAGCGCTGGGAGTCTTCCGGATTTTTTTTCTTGGTGAGGATTCCCATGGGGCCTATCCGCCGCGGCGTTCGCTGATCATGTGTAGGAGTTTTTGGTTGAATTCCTGCGCGCTGTTTTCGCCCATGTCCTTGAGTTTCTGGTCGAGTGCCGCGACTTCCACAAGCCTCGCAATGTCCCGTCCCGTCCGCACCGGCAGTGTGACATGTGGGACCTTGATCCCGAGGATTTCGTAGGTTTCGCGGTCGAGGCCGATCCTATCCACATCCTCGACCTCGTGCCAATCCTTCAGTGTCACGACGAAGTCCAGGCGCTTCTGCGGGGTGACTGCGCCGGCGCCAAAGATCGAGGCGATGTTGATGATGCCGATACCGCGAACTTCCATGTGGTATTTTGAAATGCCTTCGGCCGTCCCGACGAGCTCCGCGCCTTCGACCGAGCGGAAGCGGGTGATGTCGTCGCTCACGAGACTGTAACCGCGCTCGATCAGGCCAAGGACGCATTCGCTTTTTCCAATCCCGCTGGCGCCCCGGATGAGAGTGCCGACACCGAGGATGCTCACCATGCTGCCGTGCTCGGCGGTGGACGGGGCGAAATCCGTCTCGAGCAGAATCGTGGCGGCGTTGATGAATTTCATCGTGATCATGTTCGTCCGCAGAACGGGCGTTTCGAACTCGGCCGCGGCGTCGAGGATCACCGGGGGGACGGGCGAATTCCGTGCCACAACGAGGCACGGCATGTTGCGCGTGAAGAGGGCGCGGATGCGCTCCCGCGCTGTCGCGGGGGCGAGGCTTTTGAGATAGCTCAACTCGGCCGCGCCCATGACCTGGATGCGTTTCACGGCGAAGTAGCTGAAGAATCCGGAGAGTGCGAGGCCGGGGCGGTTAATGGTCGGCTCGCGGATCAGGCGGTTGAGGCCGCGGGAACTGCCCTCGAGCCGCAACCCGAGTTTTTCCGCGTGGTTCGCGTAGAAATGCCCGACAGTGATGTGCGGGACGCGCTTCTGCTGGCTGGAGGAGGCCTGGGCTTTCACATCTTGAAGGATTCGCCGAGGTAGAGCTTGCGGCTGATCGGGTCGTTCAAAAGGAAATCCTTGTTGCCTTGGCTCTCGACGCGGCCCTCGTAGATCAGGTAGGCGCGGTCCACGATGTTGAGGGTCTCGCGGACATTGTGGTCAGTGATCAATATGGCGAGCCCCTGCGCACGGAGGTCCTGAATGATCTGCTGGACATCATGGACCGCGATCGGGTCCACGCCGCTGAACGGTTCGTCGAGCATCAGCAGGGACGGGCTCGTCACCAGCGAACGGGCGATGGTGAGGCGGCGCTTCTCGCCGCCGGAAAGGGTGAGCG
>JBMOIA010000276.1:0-2418 GCA_049317565.1 Terrimicrobiaceae bacterium
CGGTCAGGTTCCTCTCTCGCCGTATCCAGGCTTTCATTTCCCTGCCGAGTTCCAGCGCGGCCGCCCGGTCGAACTCCCCGAAGCGGTGGCTCATATCGAGGTAGGCCTCGTCAACAGACACCTGCTCGATCTGCCCTCCGAATCCTGCAAGCCCCGCCATGATCGCGCGCGACTCGGTGCGGTAGGCATCCATCCTCGGCCTGATGAAGATGCCATCGGGACAAAGCCTCTGCGCCGTGCGCGATGGCATGGCCGACCGAACGCCGAATCTTCTCGCCTCATAACTCGCCGCGCACACCACGCCCCGCCTGTCCGGCGGCGCCCCCACGATCACCGCCTTGCCCTTCAGCGCCGGAGCGTCGCGCTGCTCCACCGAGGCGTAGAACGCATCCATGTCGAGGTGGAAAATCACTCGCGCCATCCGAAAACAAAGATTGCCCCAACTCCGCCTCAGTTTGCCATCCTTGACACACCACAGATCGGAGGTTTGCCTGCATCCTGAAGTGTCCCGCGCCAACACCCATCTCCACAGCTTTCTGCTGTTCGGATTCCTGCTCCTCTGCGTGGCTACGATGGTTCACTGTTACGAGCACTGGGAAATTGCCGCACACAGCGAATGCACAGCCCATGCCGAATGCGGCGATTCGGGGGAGGGTGGCCATGACCATGGCTGTTCCCAGCATGAACACGGCTCGGCCGTTTTTGAATTTCCGGTCTCTTTGCATGTGAACCCAGTGACCTCGGAGGTAGTCACGCTGACAGCCACCGCGCCACCGCCGGTTTTCAAGCAAATCGACCAGCCGCCGAGGTTGTCCTGAGCGAACCTTAGGCGAATTATGTCGCCACCCGATGGCGCAGGCTGCATCCAGCCTTGGCGCCCGTCCGTAAACCCACAAAACCGCGGCCCGGCGCGCCATCCCGGGATTTGATTCATATGCAACTTCCAAAAAACCTTCTGCCGATCGCCATCGCGGCCGCCCTGTTGGCCACCATGGGCCCCGTGCGCGCTGCCCCGCTCAGTCCCGAATCCGCAGTCCAGCTCGCTCTGTCGAACAACCGCGACCTCCAAGCCGCCCGCTACACCGTTTGGAAAGCCCAGGGCCGACTCGCCCAGGCCGGCAAATGGCCGAATCCCGAACTTGAGCTCTCCGGTATGAGTGATGTCGTCTTCCGCAATGAGGGCGCGGGTGCCTTCACTGTGGGCCTTGCCCAGACCTTTCCGCTCACCGCTCGTCTCTCGCTCACCAAGGAATCCGCCCGCCTTGATGTCCTGCGCGCCCTCCGCGAGATCCGCGACCGCGAACGCCTCCTCATCGCCGAGGTGCGTGCCACGACGATTGAAATCCTCGAGTCCAAGGCCCGCGCTAAGACACTCGATGACCTCTTCGCGGCCTCGAAAAAATCCGCCACCCTTGCCGAGGAACGGCTTTCGGCGGGGCAAGGAAGCCTCGCGGAAAAAAGCCTCTCGCTCGTGGACCAGCGCCGCATCGCTAACGAACTCGATTCAGCCCGCCTCTCTCAAAACCTGGCCCTGATGAAATTAAAAACTCTGCTCGGTCTCGGTCCCGACGAACCTCTCGAACTTCGCGGCAGCCTCGCGAGCGCCATCAAAAAGCCCGTGGCATCGGTTTCCCCCCGATCGATCCACCGCCCGGATGTCGATCTCCTCGTCCTCGAGGAGGAAAAAGCCGACATCGAAATCGCCCTCGCGCGAGCCGAGGCGTGGGAAGGCATCCGCCTCGGCATTCAATACACCTACGATCAAAACATGGACGAACCCGAGGGTCTTGGCACCGACAACTTCCTCGGCCTCTCCGTTTCGATCCCGCTCCCTCTCTGGGATCAAAAAAAAGGCCTCGTCGAAGAACGCACCGCCCTCCGCGACGAAACCCGCGCCCGGTTCCGCGCCGCCAGACTCGAGATCGAAAATACCCTCGCCGCGTCCCTGCGCCGCGTCGCCCTTCTCGAATCCCGCCTCGCGGCTTTCGATTCCCAGACCCTCGCCCCCGTCACCAAGTCGGTGGAGGAAATGGCGACCGCTTTCGACTCCGGCCGCGTTGACATGCGCGACCTCTTCATAGTCCGTGAAAAACTCGGTCAACTCCGCTTGGAACGCATCGCCCTCCAATCCCAACTCGCCCGCGCCCTCACCGACCTCGAATCCACGACCGGATCCCACCCCGCCATCCGCCGCGACTACCTCTCCTCGCAAACAACCACTCAAAAAAAATGAAACCCTCGATCAAACACTACGCCCGTCAGATCCTGCGCGTTTTCCCCACCATCATCCTCATCCCCACTCTCCTCGCCGGACCAGGCCACGACCACCATCACGGCCCCGAAATGGGCGCCGCCGCCCATGCCGGCCCCGTCGCCCTCTCCGAATCCCAACGCAAAAACCTCGGCCTCGAAACCACC
>JBMOIA010000277.1:0-2403 GCA_049317565.1 Terrimicrobiaceae bacterium
AACCAATCCGCCGGCCTAGGAAAGCGGGGTGAAAATCCTCCACTGTCGCGCAAAGGTCAAAGTCCGGGTTCGAACCGGCGGAGAAAACCGCACAGCGCCTGCAACGGCGCAACGGCAGCGCATGACTGTCCGTGCCGGGGGTGGTCCTTTCGAACACGGGGGAAGGGATTGTCCAACGACATTCCCCGTTTGAAAGGACACATGGAAAAAACACTGCTCACAGCGCTCATCGCGCTCGCGGGTCTCCCCGCAGCATTCACCCAATCGCTCGTCACCACACTCGACGACATTGCATTCTGGACCGGTTCCGGATCCAACCGCTCCGCCCTCGTGGTGGAATTCAACAGTTCCACAACCCCCTTCTCAGTTGCATGGGGCTACAACTGGAGCGGGAACACCTCACTGCAAACGATGATTTTCGATTTGGCCGGCGCCATCACTGGAGGACCAACCCCCGTTCCGCAATCGGACCCGCGCCTAGGCATCGCTGTCTTGAGTTTCGATGGAATGGGATATTTCCTCGACTCCCTCACCTACGACCAAAGCGGACTCGGCGGAACCTGGCCATCGGGAACATTGGCGCTCACCGGATGGGATGGCACAAACTGGAACAATCTTTTCACCTTCAATGGAACCTCGAACTGGTCATCCGGCCCGTTCGCTCTCTCGAATGTGGGAATGAATGACACGACGCTTGTGAACGGAGGTTGGTTTGGATGGGTGCTGGCGAATGGCCCGGACACTTATTCATTCGCACAGCCTGTCGCGGCAGTGCCGGAGCCCTCGGCTGTCCTCTTGCTCGGCGCAGCCTGCACGGCATTGCTCCTATTGAAAAAATTTCCCCGCCGCGCTTGAGCGACTCCCCGCGAAATTTCCGGAGCGCCTTCTCGCTCGTGGAACTCCTCGCCGCCGTGGCGATCCTGATCATTCTCGGCGGAGTGACATTCGCGGTCGGACACAGGGTTTATGCAGCATCCTCGCTTGCCGTCTCCGCAAACAACATCCGCCAACTCGCCGCGGGCGGCGCAGCCTACCTTGCCGACAATAATTACAACTTTTGGCCGTTCCTCCAGAAGACCTCCGAAGGACATCGCTGGTGGTTCGGGCTCGAGCCGAAATCCGCCCTCGGCCGATCCGAAGGCTCCCGCATCATCGACATGGCCGCCGGACCCCTTGGCCCCTACATCCCGCGGGGCATGGCGCCGGACCCGAGCCTGCGCACCTCCGGCACGGCGTTCAAACCGAAGTTCGAATTCGGCTATATCGGTTGCGGCTACAATGTCCTCCTCGCAAACGGATGGGAAACCCTTGACCGACCGGGCGCCAAGAAGCCCGTCCGTTTTTGGAGCCTCGCCGATCCCGCGAAAACCGTGATGTTCGCAACCTCGGCGCAGGTGAACACATTCCAGCGCCCCGCCAGCGCTTCGAAGCCGATGATCGAGGAATTCTACGGGATCGACGAACGCGAAGTCACTGTGCACGGGCGCCACGGCGGGAATGCCATGGTTGCCTTCGCCTCGGGCAACGCCGGATTTTTGCCGATCGACAAATCCACCATCGACCGCCGCGCTCCGAAGGCGAACATCGGGCGCTTCGCCCCCCGCGGCAGCACGCTCTATTTGAAATAGACCGGCCGCTTTCCTATTGCTGCTGCATTCCGGTGATGATGCTGATCAACGGCAGGAACAGCGCGATGACGATCGTCCCGACCACCACCGCGAGGAAAACAATCATCACCGGCTCGAGCAGCGAGGTCAGGCCGGAGACGGCATTGTCCACCTCGTCGTCGTAAACCTCGGCGACCTTGAGCAGCATTTCCGGCAATTGCCCGGTCTCCTCGCCCACATCGATCATGCTGATCACCATCGGCGGAAAAACCCCGCTCGCCTCGAGCGGCTGCACGATCGACTCGCCCTCGCGCACGCTGTCGTGGACCTTCGTAATCGCATCCGCCACTACAGCATTCCCGGCCGTGTCGCGGGTGATATTGAGCGCCTGCAGAATCGGAACGCCACTGGTGACGAGCGTGCCCAGCGTCCGCGAAAACCGCGAGATCGAACTCTTCCGCGTGAGGTCGCCGAACACCGGCGCGCGAAGCTTGAACGCATCAATCACCGCCCCGCCCTTCTTGGTCTTGGCGGCGAAATTGTAGCCAACGATCAGCGCCACCACACCCGCCACGATGAGATACCAGTTCGTCTGGACGACAGTGCTCAATCCAATGACAAACTCCGTGAGCGGCGGCAGCGGCTTGCCCCCGAGCATGTCATCGAAGATCGCCTTGAATTTCGGAACGATGAACGCCAGCAGGAATGCCATGATCAGCACAGCGATCACCAAAACGATCACCGGATAGAACATCGCCGAGACGACCTTGTTTTTGATCTTCTGCGCCTTTTCCTG
>JBMOIA010000278.1:0-2397 GCA_049317565.1 Terrimicrobiaceae bacterium
GCGACCCGCCCTGGAGGGCGCCGCTCCGTCGGCGCCGACTTTTCCCCAAGGAGTGTGGGCGTCCCGCCCAATACTGTTAATTTAGCTTCACGCTTTGCGAGGAGGGCTCTGCTTGTCAGAGCCGGAATCAATGTGTTTGCGAAAGTTGCTCCGGTCCTGACAAGCAGGCCCCTCCTGGGCTTTCTGCTTATGTCAACCATCTGGGACGCCCCGCCCACAGCCATCATCTTCGCAAAAAAAGGGGAGCACAGGCGTCTCGCCTGTGCTGGCACAGGGCTCCATGGTTCCAGGGCGTTCCTCGTAACGAAAAACACCACTACCCTCACCCCCCTCCCGTTCTGTTTCGGCACTTCTCCCATCCGCAATTCTTGCCTCGCGGCGATCAGATGCTTTGCTGGCCGCTGCATGTCCGATCCGCTTTTCACTCCACTTCAGGCCGGGGCGCTTCAACTTCCCAACCGCATCGTGATGTCGCCCCTCACCCGCTGCCGCGCCTCGGCCGGCCGCGTGCCGAACGAGATGATGGCCCGCTACTACACCCAGCGCGCCGCATTCGGGCTCCTCATCACCGAGGCCACCTCCGTGGATCCCATGGGCGTCGGCTACCCCGACACGCCGGGCATCTGGTCCGCCGAACAAATCGAGGGCTGGAAACTCGTCACCCGCGCCGTCCATGAAGCCGGCGGCAGAATTCTGCTCCAACTCTGGCATGTCGGCCGGATTTCCGATCCGCTTTATCTCGATGGCCAATCACCGGTCTCCGCCAGCGCTGTCCGCCCGGCAGGCCATGTGAGCCTCGTGCGCCCGATGAAAAATTTCGAAACCCCACGCGCGCTGTTGTTGGAGGAAATTCCCGCAGTGGTGGAGGCCTACCGCCTCGGCGCGAAAAACGCCCAGGCTGCCGGCTTCGACGGCGTGGAAATCCACGGCGCGAACGGCTACCTCATCGACCAGTTCCTCCAGGACTCCACCAACCACCGCGAGGACCAATACGGCGGCCCGATCGAAAACCGTGCCCGCTTCATGATGGAAGTCACCGATGCCGTGATCTCCGTTTGGGGCGCGGACCGTGTGGGCATGCACCTCGCCCCGCGCTGCGATGCCCATGACATGGGCGACTCCGATCCCGCAGCCCTGTTCGGCCATGTGGCGCGAGAACTCGGAAAACGCCAGCTCGCCTTCCTCTGCGCCCGCGAGTCCCACGACCAGCCGGCTCTCGGCCCGATGCTCAAACGCGAATTCGGCGGCGTGTTCATCGCCAACGAGGGCTTCACAGCCGACAGCGCCCGCCAGGCGATCAGTGCCGGCGATGCCGATGCCGTAGCCTTCGGCAAATCCGCCCTCGCCAACCCCGACCTCGTCGAACGCCTCCGCCTCGATCTCCCCTTGAACGCGCCGGACCCCGAAACCTTCTACGCCAGCGGTCCCAAGGGATACATCGACTACCCGCTCATCGGGGACCATGCATAGATGAACTTTTCCGTGTAGCGGCGCTCTATGAGCGCCGTTGCCGTGCCGATTCCGGCGGTCGCAGACCGCCGCTACATCGCGCCGCAGCCGCCCCCACTCGTAGCGCGGGCGTCCCACCGGCGATAGGAAACCAAACCGACGGGCGGGACACCTGTCCTACTTCGAAACCCGTTCCGGCTTCCGCTTCGCAACGGCGCGGCAGCGCCCTTCGAAATGGAGGGCGGCGCTCTCTCCGAGCCGTAAGACTCTACGAGCCGGAGGCTGTCGCCGCCGACTTTCGCGGCGCAGCCGCCTTTATTTGTAGCGCGGGCGTCCCGCCGGCGAGCGGAAACCAAACCGACGGGCGGGACGCCCGCCCTACTTCCGAGACGGCGACTGCGCCGCCTGAATCTTGGGTCCGCCCGCGCCTCCGGCTCGTATTGGCGCGTCAATGCCCGACCGGGCCGTCGTGGTGGCGAAACGATTCCTTCAGGAAAAAACTGGCCGCCACACCGAGGAGGGCCGAGGCCGGCAGCAGCACCATGGCGGTGCGGTAGTGCTCCCCGGTGTAGGAAGCGCCCGCCGCGAGACCGCCGGCGCACCAGTCGAGCACCCACCCGAACAACGGCTGCGCCAAACCGCCGAGCAGCATCACCACCATGTTGTTCGCGGAAAGGGCGGTGCCATTGAGCAGCGGGTCGTTGGCCTCGATGGCTGCCACGAAGGTCACCACCTGCATGCTGGAGGCCAGGCCGATGGCGAGAAGCAGCACATGCATCGCCAGCGGGTGCATCGTGGTGAAGGTGGTCAACAGAACCGTCGTCAGCAAAGTCAACGCCGTGGAGGCGACGAGGAAAACCCGGCGCTTTTGCGCATGGTCGGAGAGCCAGCCGGCGAGCGGCGCCCCCGCGAGCCATCCGACATAGAGCATCGAAACGGCGTTCGACG
>JBMOIA010000279.1:0-2396 GCA_049317565.1 Terrimicrobiaceae bacterium
TCGATGGCGGCGTTGTATTTTTCGCGGCGGGTTTTGTAGATGCGGTCGTTCTCGTCGCGGCGCTGCACCTTGCGGTTGGTGGGGATGACATTGACATCCAGGCGGTAGATGTCGTGGAACTCGCTCACTTCCGTTTCGGCGGTTCCGGTCATGCCGGCGAGTTTGTGGTAGAGGCGGAAGTAATTCTGGATGGTGATGGTGGCGAGGGTCTGGGTTTCGCGGTCGATCTGGACACCTTCCTTGGCCTCGACGGCCTGGTGGAGACCGTCCGACCAGCGGCGGCCGGGCATTTTGCGGCCGGTGAAGGTATCTACAATGATAACCTTATTTTCCTCAACGACATACTCCACATCTTTTTCGTAGAGGCAGTAGGCTTTGAGGAGTTGCGTAATATTATGGATGCGTTCGGCTTGGGAGTCGCAATGTTGCTGCCGGGCGGCTTTTTTCGCGGTTTTGTCTGCGGAAGAGATCGAGTTATCATTCTCAATGTCTGCGAATTCCGTCAAAAGGTCCGGGAGCGTGAAAGCGTTCGGGTCGTCGGGGTTGAGGTAAGTGCGGCCGAGTTCGGTGAGGTCGGCGTCGTGGGATTTTTCCTCGATGGTGAAGTAGAGTTCCTCCTTGAGGGCGACGAGGGCGGCTTTTCCTTCGGTATCCTTGTAGAATTCGAGTTCGGCCTTGTCCATGAGGCGGCGCATGTCGGGGTCCTCGAGGTGGCGGAGGAGGGCTTTCGAGCGGGGCTGGCCGAGTTTGAGTTTGAAGAGAGTGCGTCCGGCTTCGGCGGTTTTCCCGGCATCGGCGAGTTCCTTGACCTCGGTGGCGAGCTTGCTGCAGAGCATGGTTTGCTTGCGGACGAGCTGGTCGACGAGGGGTTTGAAGCGGTCGTATTGGTGGGTGGAGACGGTGGCGGGGCCGGAGATGATGAGCGGGGTGCGGGCCTCGTCGATGAGGATGGAATCGACTTCGTCCACAATGGCGAAGTAGTGGCCGCGCTGGACCTGTTGCTCGCGCGAGGTGGCCATGCCGTTGTCGCGGAGATAGTCGAAGCCGAACTCGCTGTTCGTGCCGTAAGTGATGTCGCAGTTGTATTGCTCGCGGCGGAGGGCGGGGGGTTGGTCGTTCTGGAGAACGCCGACGGAGAGGCCGAGGAAACTGTAGAGGCGGCCCATCCACTCGGCGTCACGGCGGGCGAGATAGTCGTTGACGGTGACGACATGGACGCCGCGGCCGGAGAGGGCGTTGAGATAGACCGGCAAAGTGGCGACGAGGGTTTTTCCTTCGCCAGTGGCCATTTCGGCGATGCGGCCGCGGTGGAGGACCATGCCGCCGATGAGCTGCACATCGAAGTGCACCATGTTCCAGGGGATCGGGTGTCCGCAGACATCGAACGACTGGCCGCACAGGCGGCGGGCGGCGTTTTTCACGACGGCGAAGGCCTCGGGGAGGACGGTATCGAGTTCGCGCGCGAGTTCGGCGGTGTCGGAAATTTTCGAAAGGCGCTCCTTCCACGCGAGGGTCTTCTCCCGCAGAGCCTCATCTGGAGCGGATCGGAGGGCCTCGTCGAGTTCGTTGATTTTTTTGACGACGGGCATCATGCGGCGCAACTCGCGCTGATTTTTGCTACCGACGATTTTTTTCAGAATCCAAGCGACCATGGTGGAAAGGTGAACCGGCTATCTAAATCGCAAGGGGGGACTTTTGGAATGCGAAATTCCGAAGGGTGGAGCGGGACGGCGCTTCGCACCTGAAATTTGGGATGACACGGAGGTCATCCCTCCACGGACGATTTGGCTCTGACAAGCAGAGCCCTCCTGGAGCTGCGTTTTTTGGGATGGGAAAATTCGGGAAGTGCGGAGCTGGAAGCGCGGAGCAGGAAGCAGAACGGCGCTTCGCGCCTGAGGTTTGGGATGACACGGAGGTCATCCCTCCAGAGGTTAGGCCGGGGCGGGCGAGGGGAGGCCGCCGGATGGAAATTCGGGTTTGATTTGTGTGGGCGGCTCGTGGGCGGTTTCGACGGGGGGCGGGGGAAGCGGCGGCGGGGCGACTTCGTTCGACGGCGGGTTTTTGATTTCGCCGTGCTCGAGGATTTCCTTCACATGCGAGGCGTCGAGGGTTTCGTATTCGAGGAGGGCCTTGGCGAGTTTTTCCACGGCGTCGCGGCGTTCCTCGAGCATCCGCTGGGCGCGGGCGTAGGCCTCGTCGATGATGCGCTTGACCTCGGCATCGATCTGCTGCGCGGTGGATTCGCTGTATTCGCGCGGGCGGGAGAGGTCGCGGGCGAGGAAGACATGTTCGCCGCCGTCGGCGAAGCTGATCATGCCGAGCGAGCTCATGCCCCATTCGCAAACCATCTTGCGGGCGAGGCTGGTGGCCTGACGGATGTCGCCGGCGGCGCCGTT
>JBMOIA010000280.1:0-2387 GCA_049317565.1 Terrimicrobiaceae bacterium
GCCTCGACAACCTCGCTTGGCTCGAAAAAACCGAGAAGGAAATGTTCCCCCTGCTGAACAAGCCAGTCCCCATGCCGGACACCCAACCCGTGTTCATGCGTGCCGATGCCGCCCGGGCCGGAGCGACAATCCAATCCCCCGACGCCGCCCTGAAAAAAAATCTCCCGGAAGCAAAGCAACCTGCGTCCACTCCACCGGCCACCAGTCCGAATTCCCCGGCCCCGGCGCCCTCGCCGGCAAGGTGATTGTTCAGGGCCGCGAAGCCCGACCCGCAGTGGCTTCCAACGCCTCGATGGCCGTCCGGGCAGAATTTGAATTCCAGATCGTCGCAGAAAGACACTTTGCTTTGTCGGCCACTTGACCGTCGGCCAAAATTTTTTCCAACCTCCCCGCCATGGCGCGCGCCGTGATGCCGTTTCTTGAAAGAGTAACGGCCACGCCCAATCGCCCAAGCCGCCACGCGTTGTCGGGTTGATCAAAGGCAAAGGGAATAATCACCGAGGAAATACCAGCCCGCAGAGCCTCGGCGCAGGTTCCGATTCCACCGGCATGGACCACCGCCGCCGAGCGCGGCAGCACTTTTCCAAGCGGCGCGTAATTCGTCGCAAAAACCCCCGCAGGAAAATCCCGCGGAACATTCGCGTTTCTCCCCGTCAACAAAACGGCCCGGCGTCCGAGCAATCGAGCCGCCTCCGCAGCCTCATGGTAGAAGCGTGGTTCGAAGTGCGCCACGATGGACCCGAGGGTAAAAACAACCGGCGGCGAATCCATCGCCAAAAATTCTTCCAAGCCCACAGGCAGTTCCTGCGCTTGTTCGTAAAATGGAAACCCCGCTTGCACCCACTTGGCGGGCCAGTCCGGCTGCGGCGCGCCGAGAAATTCGGGAAACATCACCAGCGTGCCGTGGGGAGAGTGCTTGGTGTCGAAAATCGGATTCCCGCCGCGCCGCAAACCCATTTCCCGCCGGAAACGATAATACTCCGCCGCCCACCAGTTCCCCTGGATCCTTCCCGCCAGATACGCGAGACGGTGAACCCATGGTCCCAGCTTGCGAAACGGATGAAGAAAAGGCGCCGGCGCGAGAACGCATGGGTCCGTTGCGGAGAGCATCGAGGTGGGCGCCAGCACCACATTCATCCAGGGAATCCCCTCGGCGGCCGCAGCGATGGGTGCCGTGTAGAGCAATTCGCCGACCACCAGCGCATCCGCGCCCCGCACCGCCGCGCAGAGATCCGCATGCGTCTCCCGAATCGCCGAAAAAACCACTTGCCGCAGCAGACGCCCCGGCCCTCGGCTCATGTGGAAAAAATACGAAAGCCGGGCTGCGTCATCCGGAATCTCCGGCCTCAACGGGCGAAACTCCACACCTGCCCGCTCCACATGTTCACGGTAAAAAGGAGCCGCTGCGACCGCGGCAGAGTGCCCACGCTGTTGCGCCTCCACCGCCAGAGCCAGCATCGGGTGCAAGTCACCCAGCGACCCGATGCACGCGAAAACCAACCGCATCTAAATCTCCTCGATGCCGTCGAGCGCGAATCCGAGCCAGCCCGCCACCCCGAAGGCCGCCGCCACGATCAGTGTCGTCATCGCAAAATACGGGAAATCAAAATCCGGGCCGGATTCGTCCAAAAAACCCGCCGCCACCCACACCATCGCCGCGACCATTCCCGCGCACAGCACAACCAGCACCGGCGCGGCCGCCCCCCGAAAAACAAAAGCCCGCGGATTCCCCTTGAGTGCGGCAACCACGCAGACCACGAGACCCAGACAAAATCCCGACCATAAAATTCCGCCCACCGCATCGGACGGCCGATGCCAACCCATGAAAAAAACACCGGTTCCGTAAACCACCGACACCACGGCAGCGCCCACCGCCACACCGATCCTCCATCGCGCCCCGGCCACGAGCACCGCAGCCAATGCCAGCGAAGTCCCCACACTCGTATGACCGCTGGGATAAGTGTCGGCTTTGAAATACCCCGGCTCGATCCCCTCCGGCACTACCAACTCCCCCCGCGGCAGCGTCTCTTTTAATACCTCCGCCCCGCCCACAGCCAGCGCCACTCCCGCCACCGCGGCGAATCCGCTCAGCCACCGCCGCCGCACGAGCGCCACCACCAGCAGCACCGCCGCCCCCGCCGCCACAAATCCATTTGTCACCCTCCCCAGCACCGCCGTGTCCATCGCCTGCACGGCGCGCGACTGGACATCCCTTCCGAAAAACGCCGCATTGTCGAATTCCTGACCCCACACCGTCGTGACGAAAACCCAATACCCGGCCGCACAAAGAATCAGCATCACCGCGCTTCCGATGGCGGTTCGAATGGCGAGCGGGCGTTGCATGAAGTCTCTGCACCCGGCGGGGATCGAACCCACAACCTACGGCT
>JBMOIA010000281.1:0-2384 GCA_049317565.1 Terrimicrobiaceae bacterium
GCGCTCGACAATGTCATCGACATCAATTTCTACCCCACCGAAGCCGCCAAACGCTCAAACATCCGCCACCGCCCCATCGGCCTCGGCGTGATGGGAGTCCAGAACGCCCTCTTCAAACGCGGCCTCGGATTCGCCTGTCAGGAAGCCGTCGAATTCAACGACGAATTCATGGAAGCCATCGCCTTCCACGCCTACTCCGCCTCCAGCGACCTCGCCGCCGAGCGCGGCCCCTACTCGAGCTACCGCGGCTCCAAATGGGACCGCGGACTCCTCCCGCAAGACACCATCGACCTCCTCGAGCGCGAGCGCGGCGTGAAGATCGATGTCCCGCGCGGCGGCCGGCTCGATTGGACCCCCGTGCGCGAAAAAATCAAACGCCAGGGCATGCGCAACTCGAATGTCCTCGCCATCGCCCCCACCGCCACCATCTCGAACATCACCGGCACCACGCCCTGCATCGAGCCGAACTACAAAAACCTCTACGCCAAAGAAAATCTCGGCGGCAAATTCACCATCCTCAGCACCGAACTCGTCCGCGACCTCAAGAAGATCGGCAAATGGGATAATCGAATGCTCGAACAGCTCAAATACTTCGAAGGCGAGCTGTCGAACATCGAGGAAATCCCCGAATCGCTCCGCGAAAAACACCGCACCGTCTTCACCATCGGCCACGAGTTCGTCATCGACGCCGCCGCGCGCCGTCAAAAGTGGATCGACCAATCCCAATCCGTGAACCTCTTCATCGGCGAGCCCGACATGCGCGTCGTCAGCAAAATGTATCGCCGCGCCTGGCACACCGGCCTGAAAACGACCTACTACCTCCGCACCCTCGGAGCCTCCAGCATCGAAGGCCCCACCACGAATGTGAAAAAGGAACTCCGCGGAGTCGTCGCCGGCCCCAAGCAAGAATTCACCGCCGAGCAAAAACTCGTCTGTTCGCTCGAAGCCATGCGCAACGGCGGCGAATGCGAAGCCTGCCAGTAAAAAAAGTAACCCGGGCGTCCCGCCCGCGACCCACTCTGGAGGGCGCCGCTCCGTCGGCGCCAACTTTTCCCGCTCGCCCGCTCGCTGTAGCCGCCCCACTCCGCTGGGGCGCCTCCAGTGGCATCCATCGCACCTCCGCCCCCCGCGCCTGCACAATCCCAGGAGGGTCCTGCTTGTCAGGACCGGAGCAGCTCCCGTAAACACGCCGATCCGGCCCTTAAAAACGAAGCCCTCCTCACAACGCGCAAAACCACCCTCCGCATCACCAATGCTCCCGCCAAACCTCGCCGCCGACTTTTCCTCACGCTTCTCCAAATAAATCCCACCTCATCCCCCGGGCCGCATCCCCCGGAGTTCCGCCATCAGCGCAACCAGCGGAATGACCTCGATGCCGGGACCGGTCGAATACCTATCCCCACCCGGATACACCACCCAGGCCGCGCCGGGCTTCAAATCCCGCAACGCCGAGTGGAATCCCTTGGAAACCGCCGGAGCGAGGCTGCGTTTGATCTCGATCGCCCAAAGGCGGCCTGGTGCGAACTCCAGAATCAAATCGACCTCGGCGCCCGCCGATGTCCGGTAAAAGAAAACCTCCGTGCCCTCGGGCGATGCTGCGATTAAATTCTCGATAACAAAACCCTCCCAGCTCGCCCCGGCAACCGGATGGCCAAGGACCGCATCGAAAGTCGACAGTCCCAGCAGGGCATGGACCAAGCCGCTGTCCCGCACATAGGCCTTCGGTGAACGAATCAGCCGTTTTTTTGTGTTCATCGACCATGGCGCGAGCCGCCGCACCAGCAACAAATCGACCATCAGGTCCAGATAACGGCCCACCGTCTGTCCGCTGAGTCCGATGGCCGCCGCCAAGCGCGCCGCGTTGAAGATCGCCCCCTGCTCATGCGCCAGCATCGTCCAGAAGCGCCTCAAGGTTTCCGCAGGCATGCGGAATCCCATTTGGGGGACATCCCTCTCCAGATAGGTGCGTAAAAAACTTCGCCGCCACTCCATTGAAACCTCGTCGCCGGTCGCGAGGTAACTTTGCGGAAACCCCCCGCGCACCCACAGCGTTTCCAAGGTCCCAGAAGTTTCATCTGCCAGGAGCTGGGTGAGTTCCCGATAAACGATGCGGCCCGCGAGGCTCTCGGAGGCCTGGCGCAACAATTCGACCGAGGCGGAACCCAGCACAAGGAACTGTCCAGCCGCCCGGCCGGCGCGGCGCCCACGGTCCACCTCGCCCCGCAGAACCTCGAAAAGTCCGGGCAGGCGCTGCACCTCGTCGAGAATCACCAATTCCCCGGTATGCATCCGGAAAAAATATTCCGGATCCGCCAACTTGGCCCGGTCGGATGGACTTTCGAGATCCAAGTAGATGGCTGGACGCGACCGGGCAATCTCCAGCG
>JBMOIA010000282.1:0-2378 GCA_049317565.1 Terrimicrobiaceae bacterium
TGGGGGTCGTCGATGCCGGAGATCCAGATGGACTCGGAGCCGCGGGGGATTTCGGCGGCTTCGTTGAGAAGGATCGGAAGGCCGGCGCGCTCGAGCGGGGGGACCATTTCGAGGAAGTCATGGTTGCCGAGGATGCCGAAGCGGCTTTTCGCCAGCGGGGAGCAGATTTTTGCAACCTCCTCCATGCTCGCCGCGAAATCGCCTTCGATGCCATCGCGGTAATCGCCGGTGACCACGGCGGCGTCGTGTGGCGTTCGCGAGACGAGGCCGGCGACAATGGGGGTGAGGGCGGGGTCGAGGTCGGCGTGGAGGTCCGAGAGCTGCAGGAGGCGGAAGCCGTCGAAGAACGGCGGGAGGTTCGGGAATTTCCACTGGCGCTCCACGACGCGCACATCGAGGAAGGCGGCGCGCCATTTTTCGCGGAGGCCGAGGAGGCGGAGGAGGGCGGCGAGGAAGGGGTCGAACGGGAAAATTTTTTCGAGTTTGAAAATGCCTTCGCCCTGGTGGATGAGGCGGGCGAGTTTGTCGGCTTGGCGCTGGAGGCGTTTCGCGTGGAGGCGGGGGCCGAGGCGCTCGCGGAGGGCGGAGATTTCCTCTGGCAGGGGGGAGGGGATGGTGGGATGGCCGCCGCTCAAGGCGTTTTCTTCGGCGACTCCTGCGGCACCTCGTAGTTCAACGGGGCGAAGATGCCGGTTTCGCCATCACGGCCCCAGAACGCCTGGGCGCTGCGTTTCCAATTCTGGGCGGCGTTTTCATTGTAGAGCGAACCGTCCTTGAGCCGGGCGCGGATTTCGCGGCGGAGTTCCATGGACGAGGCGTCGGGCGACGAGCCGAGTTGGAGTTCGCGGAGGCGGACGGTGTTTTGGTCAACCATCTGGGCGTGGAGGAAAATGTGCGAGCCGGCCGGGAGGTTCGGGGAATCCTCCAGCGAGCGGAGGGTGAGGAAGAGGGACTCGCCGACGCGGGACGGCCAGGCTTCGAACGAGTATTCGCGGCGGGGGCCCTTGGCGGACCAGGAGAGGCGGATTTGGTAGCGGTCGCTGGCGGCCGGGACGACAACGGCGCGCGAGGTGGTGCCGTTTTTTTCGCGGTGTTCCCACTGGCCGAGGAGCCAGGTGTTCAGGGATTCCGACGGGTGGCCGGTGAGGGGGTTTTCCCAACAGGCGGCGAGGAGGAGCGGAAGGAGGGCGGCGCAGATTTTGGCGAAGGCGGGCATGGGTGGTTCAGATGCGGGTTCCGTCCGGGATCACGCTATTTTTCGGGACGACGACAATGCCGTCGCGGATGTAGTGGCTGCCGGCATCGGCATCGGGGGCGTTGGTTTTCGGCGAAATGACAACGCCGTTTCCGATGCGGGCGTTTTTGTCGATGATCGCGCCCTCGATTTGGCAATCGCGGCCAACGCCCATCGGCGGGACGCCCTGCGGGGCGATGGACATTTCGCGCTCGTAGAGGTCGGCGCCCATCATGACGGTGTTTTTCAGCGAGGTGCCTGAGCCGACGATGCTGCGGATGCCGAGGATGCAGCGGTCGAGCGTGACATCGCCGAGGATGCAGCCGTCCGAGATGACGGCGCGGTGGCATTTCGCGGAGGCGATGACGCTGGCGGGGAGGCAGAGCGGGTGGGTGTAGATCGGGGCGCCGGGGCTGTAGAAACTGTATTTCGGATTCGGGTCCGCCATGTCGAGGTTGGCCTCGAAGAACGCGCGGATGGTGCCGATGTCCTCCCAGTAGCCCTGGAAGATGTGGGCGACGACCTTGTGGCTCTTGATCGCGGCGGGGATGATGTTTTTGCCGAAATCGACGAGGTCGTTGTCGAGGCAGGAGACGAGGACCTTGCGGTTGAAAATGTAGATGCCCATCGAGGCCTGGTAGAGGTCCGCGGCGGGAGGTTGGCCGATCTCGGAGAGGAGCCCCGACGGGATGCGGAGCGAGTCCAGAACGGCCGGGTCCTTGGGTTTTTCCACGAACTCGCGGATGCGGCGGTCGGGGTCCGTGAGCATGATGCCGAAGCCGGTGGCCTGGTCGCGCGGGACGGGGATGGTGCCGATGGTGATGTCGGCGCCGGAGTCCGTGTGGCGCTTGAGCATCTCACGGTAATCCATGCGGTAGAGCTGGTCGCCGCTGAGGATGACGAAGTGCTCGCAGGGGTGCTCGAGGAAGTAGCGCATGTTTTGGCGCACGGCGTCGGCGGTGCCCTGATACCACCGGGAGCCCTCGGGGGTTTGCTGGGCGGCGAGGATTTCGACGAAGCTCGGGGTGAAATCGTCGAATTTGTAGCTCTCGTTGATGTGGCGGTGGAGGGACTGGCTGTTGAACTGGGTGAGGATGTAGATGCCGCGGAGGCCGGAGTTCAGGCAATTGCTGATCGGGATGTC
>JBMOIA010000283.1:0-2355 GCA_049317565.1 Terrimicrobiaceae bacterium
TCCGAGCGCGGAATGTCCTGGCCGTTCACCTTGGCCACCACTTCGGGGAGTTCGATCGGTTTGAATTTGGCCGATGATTCGGCTTGCGGCGCTTCTGGCGCGGTGCCGGCGGTCTCGAGCGAAACGGGTTCGGTCACCGCGGAAACAGCCTCCGATTCCGCGGCGGGGGCGGCGGCCTCGGTAGTGGGGGCGGGTGATGCGGCGGGGGCGGCTTCCGGTTTGCTTTCCGCAGGAGCCGGTGGTTTGCAAGCGGGCAGAAGGATGGAAATGGCGGCGCCAACCGCGAGGAACAGGGATTTGCGGGATATCATTGGAATTGAGTTGAAGGCTCTGCTTCTCACGGACACCGGCCGATGGCGAGAGTAAAAACCGCAGCAGCATCGGAAGCCCGCCCGCGCCGCCACCGGGCAAAATTCATGGACTCGGGAGCGGATTGCAGGAATTCTGCCGCCAATGGCCATGGTGAAGGAAAGCGCCCTCGAGCGCCTCGGCACGGCGCGGCGCACGAACCGCCTCGCCCATGCCTACCTGCTTTCGGGTCCACCGGGCTCGGGAAAGGAATGGCTCGCCCGCGCGCTTGCGGCGGAAATCCTTGGCACCGGCCAGGACGAAGCCGCAGGCCACCCGGATTTCCACAGCATCGAACCGGAATCGAAATCCCGCCGCATCGTGATCGACCAGGTCCGCGATTTGGAACGCATGCTGCAAATGAAACCGCTGATCGGCAAAAACAAGGTCGCCCTGCTGCGCGATGCCGACCGCTTGCAGCCGCAGGCCGCGAATGCATTCCTCAAAACCCTCGAGGAACCCCCCGCCGGCGTGCACATCCTCCTCTCCACCACCCTGCGCGGGGCCATGATGCCGACCATCCTCTCGCGCTGCATCACCGTTCCCCTGCGCGCGGAGGGCGGCACGGAACCGAGCGAAGCCCCTCACCCCATTTCGGAGGCTTTTGCCAGCGCGTTGCTCCAGCCCGGCGGACCGGATACAGCCGCTGCACTCCGTTTCACCCACTTCTTCAAATCCGAAATGTCCGAACTCCGCGAGCGTGTCACCGGCGAATTGCAGGACGGATTCAAGGAACAGCTGAAACATTACCGCGATTCGGTGGACCCTCTGTGGCGCGAAGCGCGCGAGGACCAGATCAAGGCGCAGGGCGAGTCCACGGTCCTCCGCGAACGCGAGCGCTTGTTGGGTTTGCTCGACGGGGTGCTCGCCGCCGCGCTGCGCGAGTGCTCCCGACCGCAACCGGGCTGCCCCGAGCGGATTCGCCGCCTTGCGTTGCAGGAAGGCCCAAAGCGCCTCATCCGCAGGCTCGATGCGCTCGCGCGCACGCGGCGGTTGCTGGCGTCGGGGGTCCAAGAGGCGCTTGCGCTGGAGGCCGGTTTTCTCCAAACAATCGCCGCCCCATGAAAAAACGGCTCGTCATCAAACTCGGCACCGGCGTCCTTTCGACTCCCGCCGGCCAGTCGCTCGACAAGGCCCAATTCACCCGCCTCGCCGCCGAAATTTCCGCGCTGCAAAAAGACGGCTGGTCCTGCATCCTCGTCAGCAGCGCCGCCATCGCGGCCGGCGTGCGGTTGCTGCGCATGGGCAAGCGCCCCGAGGACCTGCCGGGGAAACAGGCCTGCGCCGCGGCCGGACAACCCGAGCTGATGCGGCTCTACTCGACCTCCTTCAAAAAGCACCGCGTGCATGTCGCCCAACTCCTGCTCACGCACGGTGACATCGACAGCCTCATGCACCGCGAGAACGCCCGCAACACCCTGGATCGCCTGATCGAAAAAGGCGTCATCCCGATCATCAACGAGAACGATTCGGTGGCCGTGGAGGAACTCCGCTTCGGAGACAACGACCGCCTCTCCGCCGAGGTCGCCATCCTCGTTCAGGCGGACCACCTCCTGATTTTAACCAGCGTGGACGGGTTGCTCGACTTTGAAGGCCGGCGCGTGCCGCAGGTGCGCGAAATGGCTTCGGCGTTCCGCTTCGTCCGGCCGGACAAGGGCGAGGAATCCACCGGCGGCATGATGACCAAGCTCGAAGCCGTGCGCAAAGCCGGCGCGGCAGGAATCCCGTCGCACATCCTCGACGGCCGCATCGCCGGGCGCATCAAGGCCGCCCTCGCCGGCAAGGATGTGGGAACGGCATTCAGCGCGGCGCGTGGCGCCACCGTGCGCCGATGAGGCAGGCCTCGGCCACCCTCGCCATCGCGGCCAACACCTTCACCGAGCTGGTGAGGCAAAAGGTGTTTTTCTTCCTTTTAATTTTCGCCCTGCTCGTCATCGGCAACTCCGCCTTCATGGCGAAATTTTCCTTCCAGGAGCAGTTCCAGATGCTCAAGGACATCTCCCTCGG
>JBMOIA010000284.1:0-2351 GCA_049317565.1 Terrimicrobiaceae bacterium
GAAATCCGTCGCGCCAAACGCCCACAAAAACCCCCACACTGCTATATTCCTTGGAAAAATTGGTAATGAGATGCATTCTCATCTTGTGATGAGTGCATTTCTCCGGTCCCTGTGCGCTGCCGCGGTCCTCGCCGCGGGGTCGGCGGTTTGCCTCGGAGCGGATTCCCTGCCCGCCAAAGTCGTCGTCGCCCTCAAGCCGGACAAAAACCCCGACGCGATGCTGGCCGAGCGCGGGGCGCTTTCCCGATCCCTCTCAAAAATCCTCGGCCGCCCCGTGGAGGTGATCGTCCCGCTCTCGGCGACGGTGATTATCGAAGGACTGGCGAACGGTTCGATCGATCTCGGATGGCTTGGAGCCACCGATATGGTTCACGCCCGCGAGGCCGATGCCGCGGAACTCCTGCTCGTCGGCGAGATCGACGGGAAACGCGAATATTCCAGCCTCTGGCTTTGTCTCGAGGAAAAGCCCTACGCGTCCATCGAGGACCTGCGCGGCAAGCCCGTCGCCTTCGCGAGCCGCACGAGCACTTCGGGACACCTCATCCCGCGCTTGGATTTGAAAAAACGCGGACTCATCAAAAACGACCCCGAGGAATTTTTCGGCGAGGGGAATGTCTGGTTCGGCACCGGCTACATGAGCGGCGTGGAGCGCGTCCTCGCTGGTGAAGCCGAGGCCGCGGCGGTCAGCGACTATGTCTTCGAGAAAGACAAACACATGACGCCGGATCAGAAAAAACGCCTCCGTATCCTCTCGCGCCAAGGCCCGGTTCCCACACATGTGCTCGCCGTTTCCAAGCGTCTCGACCCCGCCGCGAGAGAGAGCCTGCGCGAGGGCTTGCTGGAATTCTCCGCCGCCGATCCCGCTCTCTGTCTCACCGTTTTCACATCTCCGCTGGTGACCGCCGACGCCGACGAGCACCTCCGCCCTGTCGTGGAGGCCTTGGCGATTCTTCCGAAACAATGACCACGCCCGAACCCCAACTCCGCATCAACGGCCTCGGCGTGGAACGCGAGGGAAAATCTGTTTTGCAGGGCCTCGAAATGAACCTTCCCCGCGGCACATTCCTCGCGGTCGAGGGCCGCTCGGGCGTTGGAAAAACCAGCCTGCTCTCATGCCTCGCCGGAATGCTCAAGCCCGCCGAGGGCCGTATTTCCTATCGCTGCCGCGAAGGCTGCGAGCACTCGCCCGGCCAATTCCGCCAACGCATCGGCTGCGTCTTCCAACATTTCGCCCTCACACCGAACGCCACAGTGAAGACCAATGTCCTGTGCGGACTCCTCCCGCAGCGCTCGCCATTAAGAACCCTGTTCGGATTTGCCCGCGCCGACCACCGGCTCGCCGAGGAACTCCTCGAAAAACTCGGCATCGCCCACCTCGCCGACCAACCCGTCTCCCGCATCTCGGGCGGAGAGCGCCAACGCGTCGCCGTCGCCCGCGCCTTGATCTCACGGCCCGAATGCCTCCTTGCCGACGAACCCGTTTCCAATCTCAACCCCGAACTCGCCCGCGAGGTTCTCGCCTTGTTGAAAAAAGAGTGCGCCGAGACCGGCTGCACAGTCGTCTGCGCCCTGCATGATTCCGAATTGAGCGGCGAGTTTTCCGACCTGCGCCTGCGACTCGGCGGAGGGTGCGATTGGCAGCTCACCTCCACGAATTCGCAGTGAAGCTCCCGCGCCTCGATGCGCCTCGCGTGGCGTCCCTGCTTCTTCTGCTGGCGGTCCTCTTCTCCCTGCCCGTTCTCAAACCCTCCGGACGCGAACTTGACTACGCCGCGAATCTCGGCCGCTTCCTCTCGCGCTTCTGGCCGCCCGATTTTTCCATCCTGCCCGCCATTTTCCCCTCTCTGGTCGAGACCTTCCAAATCGCGGTGCTCGGCACCGTCATCGCCTGCCTCTTCGGCATTCCCATCGCCGCCGCCTCCTCGAAAAACATCGCGCCCGCATTTCTCGTCGCCATCGTCCGGATGCTCCTCAACGCCATCCGCTCCATCCCCGGCCTCATCTGGGCGCTGATCGCCGTCGCGGTCCTCGGAGCCAATGCCGGAGCGGGTGTCGCCGCCCTCGCCATCTACTCGCTCGGCTATCTCGGGAAATTTTTCAGCGACGCCTTCGAGAGTGCCGATCCCTCCGTGAGCCAGGCTCTGCGCGCCGGCGGCGCCTCGCGCCTGCAAGCGTTCCAATACGGCATCTGGCCCCACGCCGCCCCGCTCGCGTGGAGCCACACGCTTTGGATGCTCGAATACAACATCCGCTCCGCCTCGATCGTCGGCTATGTCGGCGCGGGCGGCATTGGAGTTTGGCTGCACACCTACCAGGAATTCTACGAGTGGGACAAATTCGCCGCCGTCCTC
>JBMOIA010000285.1:0-2325 GCA_049317565.1 Terrimicrobiaceae bacterium
TCGTCGAGGATGCGGGTGGTGACCTTCGACATCCAGAGGCTGCCTTCGCGGCAGGGTGTGCACTGGCCGCAGCTCTCGTGCGCGTAGAATTGGTTGAGGTTGTTGAGCGCCCAAACCATGTCGCGCGAGTCGTCCATGATCATGACGCCGGCGCTGCCGATCATCGTGCCCGCGGCTTGGAGCGTGGAGGCATCCATGGTGAGGTCGAGCAGCGGGACATCCTTCTCGACCATCTGTCCGTCGGGGCCCTTGGACTTCATTTTGAAAACCTCGCCGGCGCGGAGGACCTTGGCGGAACTTCCGCCGGGGATGACCGCTTTGAGTGATCGTCCGGGTTTGAGGCCGCCGCAGACATCGTTAATGAGCTCGCCGAGGGTCACGCCGCCGCAGGGGATTTCGTAGAACCCCGGGCGCCGCACATCGCCGCTCACGCACATGGTGCGGGTGCCGCCGTCGCCGGGACTGCCGATTTTTGCAAACTCCTCCGGCCCCATCGCGATGATGTGCTTCACATGGCAGAGGGTCTCGACATTGTTCACGATGGTCGGCTTCATGTAGAGGCCGAGCACGGCGGGGAAGTAGGGCGGCTTGATGCGCGGGTAGGGGCGCTTGCCCTCAAGGGATTCGAGCAGGCTGGTCTCCTCGCCGCAAATGTAGGCGCCGGCGCCCTGGTGGACATAGATGTCGAGGTCGAACCCGGAGCCGAGGATGTTTTTGCCGAGGAACCCGCGGGCTTTGGCCTCCTTGATGGCGGCCCAAACGATCTTCGCGGCCTTCGGGAATTCGCAGCGGATGTAGATGTAGGCGAGGTGGACATTCGTCGCGAAGGCGGAGATGGCGAGTCCCTCGATGAGCTGGTGCGGGTCCTGGTGGAGGATGTAGCGGTCCTTGAATGTGCCGGGCTCCGACTCGTCCCCGTTGACGACGATGTAGTGCGGCTTGCCGTCGTCGTGCTTGATGAAGCTCCATTTCACGCCGGTGGGGAAGGCCGCCCCGCCGCGGCCGCGGAGGTTGGCCGCCTTGACGGCATCGACGATTTCGGCCGGCTTCATCGCGAGCGCCTTGCGGAGCGATTCGTAGCCGCCGTTGGCGAGGTAGTTCTCGATGTCCGGCGCGTAGCCGGGTTTCGAGATGTTCGCAAAAATCAGCCGGCGTTCCTTCGGGTGCGGGGTTGGGAGCAGCGAGACCATGTTATTTGTAGGAATCCACGATCGATTGGACATCGGCGGGGTCGATGCTTTCGACGAGGTCGTCGTTGATGAGCGCGACGGGCGCGGAGCCGCAGCTGGCGAGGCATTCGACAAATTCCACGCTGAACTGCCCGTCCGAGGTGGTGGGCGGCGCGTGACCGAACCCGTGGTGTTCGCAATGGGGGTCGAGGCCGACGGCGCGGCAGAAATTTTCCTTCACCTCGTAGCTTCCGGCGAGGGCGCAGGCGAGTGTGCGGCAGACGCGGATGATGGTTTTTCCCGCCTGCTCGCGGCGGAACCAAGGGTAGAATGTGACGAGTTCGAGGATGTTGACCGGGGTGAGTTCGAGCCGGGCGGCGATCCATTCCACGCCGCTGTCGTCGATGAAGCCGAAATGGTTTTGCCAGAGGTGGAGCAGGGGGAGCGACGCGCTGCGCTTCGAGACCGGGTAGTGCGAGACGAGTTCATCCGCTTCGGCGATGAAATCCGGGGTGAGGGAATCCGCCTGGCGCATGGTGGTCGCTGTCATCGGCGGGCTTTATCCCCGTTCGCCCCGCGGGCTTCAAGAAAAAGGATGGCGGCCCGTTTCAGCGCTTGCGGTAAATGCGGCGGAGCGGGTGTTCGTCGAGGACATTCGCGCGGATGCCGCCGAGTTCCGCCGGGTCGTAAAGCTGGATGCCGACATAGTAGTAGAGCGGGCAGACGGGGACGGCTTTTTGCACCAGGAGGTCCTCGGCGCGCCGCATGGTTTCGAAGCGCCGCTTCGGGTCGGCCTCGCGCGCGGCTTCGGCGATGAGGGAATCGTATTCGGGGCTCGACCAACCGGTGCGGTTGTTGCCGCCGCCGGTGACGAACATGTCGAGGAAGGTGTTCGGGTCCGGGTAATCGCCGACCCAACTCGAACGGGCGATGTCGTAGTCGAGGAGGGACAGGGAATTCAGGTAAACCTTCCACTCCTGGCGGACGAGGTTGACATTCACGCCGAGGGTTTCGCGCCACATGTTCTGGAGTTCCACGGCGATCGCCTCGTTCAGTTCGCTTTTGCTGTAGAGGTAGGTTGCATTGGGAAACCCCTTGCCGCCCGGGTAGCCGGCCTCTGCGAGAAGGCGGGTGGCTTCCGCGGGGTCGTGGGGCA
>JBMOIA010000286.1:0-2319 GCA_049317565.1 Terrimicrobiaceae bacterium
TGAGGATTTCGCGGTCGCCGATGTTGGCGGTGAGGTTTTCGATTTTGAGGCTCATGATTTTTTGGTGGTTGGTGTGGATTTGCAGGCCGGGCAGACGCCGCGGAGTGTGATTTCGGAATGGGTGACAGTGTGGCGCGCCGGGACCTTCAAGAGTCGGGCGATGTTTGAATCTTTTACGAGCGGGATGTCGGAAACGGTGCCGCAGTTTTCGCAAATGAAGTGCCCGTGCTCGGAGAGGTTCGGGCAGTAGCGCGTTGCTTCACGCTCGACATTGACCTGCTTGGCCAGGCCGCACTCCACGAGCGTTTCGAGACAATTGTAAACCGTGGCGAGCGAGATGCCCGGGATGCGGTCCTTCGCGCGGATGAAGACCTCGGTGGCGGTGGGGTGGTCGCGCCGGGCGAGGAGGACATTGTAAACCTCGCGACGCTGCGGGGTGAGCCGGTGGCCGCCGTGGCTGATGGCTTGCTCGTATCCCGATGGCGTGGTCTTCCGCGCTGGCATGGCGCGCGAACATACCGGCGGGCGGTGCTCAATCAAGAATTATTCCAAATAAGGATTGAGGCTATTTTTTGAGTGTTTTTCCGGGAATCCAGCGGCTCTCGGTCATGATGCATTTCGGGCTCTGCGGAACGCCGGTTTCGCCGCGGTGGAGCATGCCGACGAGCATGTCGATGGCATAAGCGCCGACGAGGCCGTTGCATTGATCCATGCCGCTCCAGCCGTCCATGCCCTTGTTGATATCGAGATGGGCGAGGCCGATGTCGCGCGGACATTTGAGGCCCATGCCGGCAATCCATTCGCGCAGTTCCGGGTGCGCGGTGACGAGGACATCCGGCGAGTATTGGCGGAGCCAAATGGCGAAGCGGCTCTTCTTGCGGGGATCGAACTCGAAGGGCGGAACAAAATTCCGGGCACCCGAGAAAAGTCCCTCGGCGTGGAAGCCGGCGCTGAAGCGGCGGTCGATGACCTTTTCAATGCGCGGGTCGATGACGAGTGCGGGTTTTTTGTATCCGTTGCGGGCGAGGTGGCGAGCGGTGTGAAGGGCGGTCGAAAACTGGTCGTTGCAGGCGAAGTGGAATGAGGGGTGCTCGGGACGGATTCCGACGGTGACGCAGGAGAGGTCGCGCCAGACTGGGTCGAACTCGGCGGGCAATTTCATTTTATCCACCATGGCGGCGATCACGACCCCGCGGATGTTGCGTGCGGCGAGGAGGCGGCGCAGGACTTTCGGTTCGAATGAAGGATCGTGGAGCCAGAGTTCGTTGGCACCGTAGCCGAGACCGCTGCAACGCTCCAGGATTCCATCCATGAGCGCACTGTAGGTCGGGTTTTTGTGGAGAAAGTCGCGGTCGCCCGCGGCGTTGATGATCGCGATGGTTGCTTGGAATTTCGGATCCTTCGCGGCACGAAGTTGTGCCATGAGGTTCGCGACGACGGCGTTCGATTTGTAGCCCAGGCGGTCCGCGATGGAGCGGATGCGCCGGCAGGTTTCGCGGCGCAGACGCGGGTCGTTTCGCAATGCGAGGGAGACTGTCGCTTTGCCGACGCCCGCTACGCGGGCGATGTCTGCCATGGTCGGGGAGGGCATGGGGATCGGGGATTGAACTGTCCAATTCTTTTCGCTTGTCGCGGCGCGGCAAGGAAAAACAGCCGCACAATTTCGAGTCGTGCGAAAAAATCAGGCCGCGCGGAGCAGGGCGAGGCAGGAGCGGCAGTATGCAGGAATGTCTGCGGACTGGAGAATGCCGGAGACGATGACGGCGCGGCGTGCGCCGGCGGAGAGGACTTCGGGGAGATTGTGGAGTTTGATTCCGCCTATGCAAAAAACCGGGAAGGGTGCCGAGGTATGGACGGCGCGGACATCTTCGAGGCCGATCGCCGTGTAATCGGGCTTGGTCAGCGTGGAAAAAAGCGGACCGAAGCCGATGTAGTCGGGGTGCTGACCGACGGCGGCTGCGGCCTGTGCGGCGCTGTGGGTGGAGAGGCCGATGATTTTTTCAGGACCCGCGAGGCGGCGGGCTTCGGACACGGGCATGTCGTCCTGTCCGACATGGGCGCCGTGCGCGCCGGTTTCGGCGACGAGGGCCGGGTGGTCGTTGAGAATGAGCGGGACGCCGGCGGATTCGCAAAGCGGGGCGAGCGAGCGGGCGAGGGGACTGATTTCGGAGGGGGCGAGGTTTTTTGCGCGGAGTTGAAGGACGCCCACGCCGCCTTCAAGCATGAGGCGCGCGGTGGGGATGGCGTCCGCGGCGGCGATGTAGCCGGTGTCGAGGATGCCGTAGAGGAGGGCTTTGGAGAGTCGGTCGGTCATTTTTT
>JBMOIA010000287.1:0-2308 GCA_049317565.1 Terrimicrobiaceae bacterium
TCCCCGCGGGCGTTGAACAGGAGCATGTGGACGGCGCGGTGGAGGTAGTTATTCACATGGATGACATCGCGGTATTCGGGGCGGACGACGCGGTCGTTTTCATCCACGACATCGAAGCGCTCCGCGCCGTGTTGGGCGGCTTTCGGGGCGGCGGCAAAGGCGAGGGACTCCCATTGCGCGGGGGTGAGTTGCTCGGCGCGGGCGGTGGGCGGGAATCCGAGTGCTGCGGAGATTTTTTCCCAGTCGGATTTGAATTCGGGCAGGAGGTTGCGGAGTTGTTTTCGGCGTTCGGAGAATCCGCGGCGGACGAGTGTGTCGAACACGGAGTCGTCGAGCGGGCGGATGTGCTTGCGCGCCTTGCGGCGCATGGTGATGACGGCGGAGTCCACTTTCGGTTGTGGATGGAAAACCGAGGCCGGGAGGCGGCGTGCGATCGAGATGTCCCAGCGGCGGCTGGCGCAGAGCGTCATCGCGCCGTAGTCGCGTGTTTCCGGGGCGGCGCCGAGGCGTTGCGCGAGTTCCAGCTGCAGCGTGAGAACCAGTATTGATGCGGGTGAGAGGGCGGATGTGTATTTTTCGATGAGCGGTGTGGAGATGTAGTATGGGAGGTTCCCGACGACCTTCACGGGGCCGGAGCCCCAGAGTTCGCGCAGGTCGAAATCCAGCGCGTCGGCATGGGCGATATGGACTTCGGGTCCGGCGAATTTTTTTTCGAGGTGCGGGACGAGGCGTGAGTCCTTCTCGATAAGCGTGAGGCGGGCGCAGCGGCCGTGGAGGAATTCAGTGAGCGCGCCGAGGCCGGGGCCGATTTCGACGATGTGGTCGGAGGGTTGAATGTCGAGGAGGGCGACGATGGCGCGGGCGAGGTTTTGATCGTGTAGGAAATTCTGGCCGAGGCTGCGGGTGGGCGATGTTTGCAAGTCCGCAAGCGCGTGGCGGATTTCGGTGAGGGTCATGCGGGGTTCAGTAGCGTTTTTCACGGTCATTCACAAAGCCGATGTGAACAACGACGGGGGAAGCGGGGGATTTTTTCGCAAGTTATTCACAGGTTTTCCGGCTTGAGGGCATTTGTGGTCGGTGGAATGGTGCGCGGGCCGCCTCGGATGCGGTTTCGGATGACCAGCGCCCGCCCATTCCACCCCAATAACTACCCGCCCCTCCGGTCGGCGGTGGTGCAGGTGGTTCTGTTGCTGGCGGCGGTGGCGGCGGTCTTTTTGGCGGGGACCGAGCGGCAGGGGACCACGGGGATTTTTTTGGCGGCTGGGGGGGCGTTGATGGTTTTCCTGGCGCCCAACCGGGCATTGCCATGGCGATATTTCGCGGTGTGCGGGGCGATGGTTGCGCTCTCGGCGCTGGCGCTGCTGCCGAAGGGATTTTGGCCGATGCCCGAGTGGCGGGTTTGGCTGCCCGGGAACAGCGCGATTCCGGAACTCTGGAGCATCAGCTTGGCGCCGCGGGAGACGGTTTATTGGATGGCTGTGCTGTTCGCGGCGTTTGCCGTGGGGCTTTTCTCGCTCGCGCATCCCGTCTCGGCCACGGCCCGGGTGTTTCTGGGTTTGTTGGGAGCGGTTTGCTGTGCGGTGTATGCGGGGACGGCGCTGTATGCGAAGGCGACCGGATGGGAGTATCCATTTTTTGACAAAGCCGGATGGTCTACCCCCGAGTTCGGATTTTTTCCGAACCGCAATCACACGGCGGCTTTTTTGGTGACCGGAAGTCTTCTGTCGCTCGGATTGATTCGTGACGGGTGGTCCAACAAACGGCCGGTGGTTTTTTTATTGGCCATCGGGACTATGGCGGTCTGCGTGTATTCGCTTTTGTTTCATTCGATTTCGCGCGGTGGCGTTGTGTTTTTGGTGGCGGGAATTTTTCTTTGGCTGGCTCTCCTCGGCAAAAGACATGTTTCGGTTCCGTTGATTGTCTCCGCCGCCGTGGTTGGAGGATTCATTTTGTTTCTTTTTTTGGGGACGGAAGGACAGGCGCGCGACCGGCTGCTTGGCATGTTCGGGGTTCGGCCTCCCGACGCGGAGCGAATCGAGGGGGTGACGGCGAATTCAGGTGGGGATAGTCCACAACGCCTTCCCGATCTGCGCTGGAGGATTTTCAAGGATACTCTGGGGGTGCTGGGTGACTATCCGCTCACCGGCACCGGGATCGGGACATATCCATACATCTATCCATTTTACGCCAAGGCGAGCCTGACCGATGCGGTGGCGGTTCATCCGGAGAGCGATTGGCTGATGATGGCCGCGGAGTGCGGGATTCCTTTTGTGATTCTTGCCGCGTGCCTCCTGGTGATGCTCGTGCG
>JBMOIA010000288.1:0-2305 GCA_049317565.1 Terrimicrobiaceae bacterium
CAGCGACCGCCCGGCCAGCGAAATCGAGAAACTCGAGCAGCGCCTCGTCTCCCGCTTCGAGTGGGGCATGACCGCGGAAATCCAGCCGCCGGACACCGAAACCCGCATCGCCATCCTCCGCAGCAAGGCCGAGGCCCTCGGGCTGTCGATCGATCCGTGGATCGTGGAATTCCTCGCCGACAAAATCCGCAACAATGTCCGCCGCCTCGAGGGCGCGCTCATGCGGGTCGCCTCCTACAAATCCCTCAGCGAACGCGAACTCACCCGCGATGTGATCGAGAACCTCCTCCGCGACATCTTCCAGGAGCAGGCCCGCAAATCCATCACCATCGACCAAATCCAGCGCCGCGTCGCCGAGCACTTCGACATCCGCCTGGCCGACATGGCCAGCAAGCGCCGCCCGGCCAACATCGCGTTCCCGCGCCAGATCGCCATGTATCTCTCCCGCCAGCTCACCGGCTCCTCGCTCACCGACATCGGCGACGCCTTCGGCGGCAAGGACCACGGCACCGTCATCCACGCCTGCAAACTCGTCAAAAAACGCATGCAGGACGACGAGCGCACCCGGCAGGTCGTCAGCCTCCTCGACAGCAAACTCCAGCAGTGACACCGGCCGCGGGCTCGAAAAGCCCGGTCCCGCCGCGCGGAATGGACATCGTTTACTTCGACCTCGAAACCCAGCGCACCGCCAACGATGTCGGGGGCTGGGACAAAAAACACGCCATGGGCATGTCGGTCGGCGTCACCTACAGCTCACGCGACGGCACCTATGAAATCTTCCCCGAGGACCGCGCCGAAGCCCTCGTCGCCCGCCTCCAGCGCGCAGACCTCGTCGTCGGCTTCAACCATGTCCGCTTCGACTACGATGTGCTCATGGCCTACACGATCCTCGACCTCCGCGAGACGCTCGCCTCGCTCGACATCCTCCAGGAATTCGAGCGCGCCACCGGCCACCGCGTGAAGCTCGAGGACATTGCCCAGCCCACCCTCGGCGTCGGAAAAACCGCCGACGGTCTCGATGCCATCCGCTGGTGGCGCGAGGGGCGCCTCGTCGACATTGCCAGATACTGCTGCTTCGATGTGAAGGTCACCCGCCTTGTTTACGAGTTCGGCGCCGCCAACGGGAAAATCCTCTACACCGACCGCACCGGCCGCACCCACAGCATCCCGGTGGGCTGGAAATTATGATCCAGCCGCTTAAAACCCCGCGCAACACCTGGCGCCTCCATTGGCTGGACCTCTCGGAGCCCGTCCCCACCGGCGGTGATTGGTTCCTCCCGACCCTCGTCGTCGTCCTCGACCGCAACGGCTCGCCCGTCGGCCCACCGGAAATCATGGAGGAACTCGACCAGGCGCGCATCGAGTCCATGCTCTATCGCCTCATCGAGAATTCCTCCGCGCCAGACCAGCTCCTTGTGCCGGAGTCGGACGACTGGAACCACCCGGACTGGCAGGCGTTTTCCTCGGAATGCAAACTGGAAATCCGCTTCCACGCGCCGGACAAGTCGCTCACCGAAGAACTCCACGCCGTCACACGCCTCGTCGTTTCCAAAGCCGGCCGCCCCGGCGGCAACGCGGCCCCGCTCCCCGCCGAAATCGCCGCCGGACTCGTCCGCACCGCACGCCGCCTCCACTCCCAGGAGAAACGCGAATCGGTCCTCCGCGCCGCCCTCGACAAGGACCCCGATTGTTCCCCGGCCCGCATCGAACTCGCCGACATCGAATTCAACAAGGGCAATTGGAAATCCTGCGCCGAAGCCTACTCCGAGGTCGTCCGCCGCGGCGCCTACCTGCGCCAGGCGCCCGTGACCGCATGGTGGACGGACCACGCTACCCGCCCCTACCTCCGTGCGCTTTATGGTCAGGCGATGACCGATTGGCATCTCGCCCGCTACAACGAGGCCGCCGCCACGCTCACCGACCTCATCGCCTGCAATCCTGCCGACAACCAGGGCGCTCGCTTCCTCGTTCCGATGCTCCACCTCCTCGCCGAGCAACCCGCGAAGGCCGCGAAATACTTTTCCTCCTACGCGAAAAAATACCCGGACGATTTCCACGAGCCGTCCTTCCATTTCGGCTGGGCGTTCTGCGCCTCGGTCGAAGGGCGCGAAACCGTCGCCCGCTCGAAATATGTCGAGGGCATCCTCCGCAACATCTACATCGCGCCGATGCTCCTCGAGGTCCCAGAACCGCCGAAGGACATTTGGTTCCCGAACGACCGCGCCGAGCCTTCCTACGCCTCGGAATTCCTCCAAAGCTACGCCGTCCTCTGGGACCGCGAGCCCGCCGCACTCCGCATCCTCCG
>JBMOIA010000289.1:0-2287 GCA_049317565.1 Terrimicrobiaceae bacterium
GGATTTTGCCGCCGAAGCCCGCCAGATGGCGCTTGTTGGTCGAGAGATCGCCCAGACCGCTGGTCCCCGCGCCGCAGAGGTCTTTGCTTTGCTCCAGCAGAGTCGGCTTGCCCTTGGACGACCGTCGCAGCCACCCGGAAAGCGCCTCACGGCAAAGCGCCGAGCGCGAAGTCCGCCGCGCCCGCGCCTCCGCCTCCAGCCCCGCCGCCATCTTCTCATCGATCTTCAGCGAGATCGTTGTCATGGAACATCCCGTATCACCGTTTGCCAAAAAAAGCAATACCGCCCGCCCTCGGCGCAAAGCACCTCCCCGCTCCCCTGAAACCTCGCCGTGCTCTCCGTGCCGCCGTGAGACCCCCTCCTTCGCCCTCCCACCCTCGGAGCGCCGACGTCCCCGTCGGCTCCCCCTTTCAGCTTTTTCTTCCTCCCCCCTCCGCGCCTCCGCGCCTTCGCGGGCACCCCTCGACCCTCGACTCTGAACACTCGACGCCCCGCTAAAAATCCAAAACTTTATAGTCCCCCTCCCGCGCCCCATCCACGGCCTCCGCGATGCGACCTGCCAAAGGAACCAGCAACGGCCAGCGGTTTGTCGGCAATTCCACAATCGCGATCCGCCTGCCAGCGGTTTTTTGCTGATACCGCATATTTTTGTCCGCCAAGATAAAAACATCGAACGACTCCTCGGCGAGATTCAGCAACTCTCCATTCCCGACACCCCTCCACCCGCACTCCTGCACAGTCGAGACCACATGTCCCGCAAGGAATTTCTTCAACGGATAAGGAACATTCTCGTCGAAGAGGATTTTCACTCCGAATCCCGAAGAAGCTCCAAAAACATCTCCGCATCTCGCCTCTCCACGGATGGGAAAAAAACGAGAAACTCTTCGAGGGAATACCCATCCGAGAGATAGTCCACCAAAGTTTGCACTGGAACCCGTGTCCCCCGGAACACCACCGTCCCGCCCAACACAGCGGAATCCGAAGAAACCGGGCTATGTTCCATCGTCAACACAAACCCAATTTAGCGAACCCACACAACCGCGCAATTCCCAATCGCCCCCGTCGCGCAAATCGAAACGATTTTCGCCGCCCCCCGCCGTGCTCCCCGTGCCGCCGTGAGAAAAAAATCTTCCGTCCTCCGCCCCCCTCGGAACGCCGACGTCCCCGTCGGCTACCCTTCCAGCTTTTTCCTCCTCCGCCATCCGTCATCCGCTCTCCGTCCTCGGCGCGAAGCGCCTCCGCGCCTTCGCGGGAAATCCCCTCCACTCGCACCGAAACTACGAATCACCAACTCTCTCACAGCGCCACAAAGCCCACAGCGCAAAATCCTGAAACCTGCAAACCCGCCGTGCTCCCCGTGCCGCCGTGAGAACCCTCGCCTTGACGCACTCCGTGTTCTCTGTGCCCTCTGTGGTCAAATTCCCGCTTTTCCGCATTTCCTTCTCCCTCCTCCTGTGCTACTTTCCACCCTCATGAGCTCTCTTGCAGAGATCGAAGAAGCCATCGAGCGCTTACCCGATTCGGATGTTAATCGTCTGGCCACATGGCTGGAGCGGCGCAAGGCCTCCAAACCCGCCCCCCCAGTCCAGCCGAGCGATCCAGACTTTCTCGAGCGCGCCCGCCGCATTTGGGGAGACCGTCCGACCGGCGAACCCTTGAGCGAACTCGTTGCCCGCCAGCGCGGCTGATCCATGCTCTACCTCGACACCGGCTGCCTGGTGAAATTGTATTACCCGGAGCCCGAAACCGCTCGTGCAGCGGCCAAAACAGCGGGTCGGCGGATTGTCTTCAACCCCCTGCACAACCTCGAATTCACCTCCGCCATGCGCCTCAAGGTCTTTCGCCGCGAAGCCACCGACGACCAAGTGCAGGCCACGCTTCGGCTTGTCGAGCAGGACATCTCGGCCGGGAAGCTCATCATCATCGACAACATCAACGGCACCACCCTGCAAACCGCCATCGAACTCGCAAACCAACACTCCGCCGAGACAGGTTGCCGATCCTTGGACACCTTGCATTGTTCGCTCGCGTGGCACCTCGGGATTGAAGGCTTCCTCTCGACCGATTCCCGACAACACGCTCTGGCCCGGTTGATCCACCTGCCCCTTCTCGATCTGTAGCCGAAACAACAATTCCCTCCAGCGCCACAACGCCCACAGCGCAAAATCCTAAAACCTAAAAACTCTCCGTGCTCCCCGTGCCGCCGTGAGAAAAAAATCTTCCGTCGTCCGCCCCCCTCGGAACGCCGACGTCCCCGTCGGCTCCCCTTCCAGCTTTTTCCTCCTCC
>JBMOIA010000290.1:0-2282 GCA_049317565.1 Terrimicrobiaceae bacterium
GTCGGCATGCGCGTCTGGAGCGAGGAGCGCCGCATGGGCACGCTCGAACTCCTCTTCACCATGCCCGTCTCCCCCTGGCAGGCGATCCTCGGAAAATTCCTCGCCGCCTGGGCGGTCCTCGCCCTCGCGCTGGTCCTCACCTTCCCGCTGGTCCTCACGGTGAACTACCTCGGCCGACCGGACAATGGCGTCATCCTCGCCGGATACATCGGTTGCCTGCTTATGGCGGGCGCCTATCTCTCCATCGCCTGCATGACCTCCGCCACCACCCGCAACCAGGTCGTGAGTTTCATCCTCTCGGTGGTCATCTGCCTGTTCCTCATCCTCTGCGGCTGGCCGCCCGTTACGAACCTCCTCGTCCAATGGGCGAGCCCGGCGGTCGTGGAAACCATCGCGGCCTTCAGCGTCATGTCCCACTTCAACTCGATCTCGAAGGGCGTCCTCGACACACGCGACATCTTCTACTTCGCGGGCGTTGTCGTGTTCTGCCTCTTCGCCACCAGCGTCGTCCTCCGCGCCCGCCGCGGCTGAACCTTTCCCGCTGCCATGAAGAAACCGATCCAAACATTCCTCTACTCGGGCATCGGCATCGTCGCCGTGCTCGCCCTTGTCATCGCCGCGAATTTCCTCGCCGGCCTCTTCAAGCAACGCATCGACCTCACCGAGGAAAAAGCCTACACGCTCTCGCAGGGCACCCGCGCGATCCTCGCGAAGCTCGACACCCCGGTCCAAATCCGCCTCTACGCGAGCCTCGAGAACCCGGACATGCCAGTGATTCTGAAAAACTACGCGCGGCAGGTCGAGGACCTCCTGGGCGAATACCAGCAGGCGTCGAAAGGCCTCGTCACCGTGCGCAAGTTCGACCCCGAGCCCGATTCCGAAGCCGAGGACTCCGCACGCCTCGACGGCATCGACGGCGAGCAACTCCCGAACGGCGACCGCATTTTCCTCGGCCTGAGCGTCTCGATGCTGGACCAGAAACAATCCATCCCGTTCCTCGCGCCGAACCGCGAGCGTCTCCTCGAATACGAAATCACCCGCGCCATCTCTCGTGTCGCCACGCCGAAAAAACCTGTCGTCGGCATCATGTCTCCCCTCCCGGTTACCGGCATGGGCAGCCCGATGATGATGTCTCCGCAATCCTCCCGCCCGTGGATCGCCTACAACGAACTCAAGGGCGACTACGATGTCCGCAACATCCCGATGGACTCGAAGGAAATTCCCAAGGACCTCGCCGTCCTCGTCGTCATCCACCCGCGCAACATTTCCGAACAGGCCCAGTTCGCCATCGACCAGTTCCTCCTCCGAGGCGGAAAAATGGTCGCCTTCCTCGACCCCGCCAGCCCGCTCGAGGAACAGAACCCGATGATGACGCCCGCCAGCATGGGCGGTTCCACCTTCGACAAGCTCCTCCCCGCTTGGGGCATCGGGTTCGACACCTCGAAAGCCGTCGCCGACATGACTTATCTGGCCGAGACTCGCGAAGGACGCCAACCCGCCTACCTCGTCCTCGCCGGCGATGCGCTCTCCAGCGATGATGTCGTCACCGCGGATGCCGGCAACATGGTCCTCATCCTCGGCGGCGCATTCACCGGCAACGCCACGGAGGGCCTGAAAAAATCCGTCCTCGCGAAATCCTCGAAGGATTCCGAACTCATCGACCCCATGATGGCGCGCATGGGCGGTGAAGCGATCGTCCGCAGCTTCAAGCCCTCGGGTGTCGAATACGACCTCGCCATCCGCCTCACCGGGAAATTCAAAACAGCCTTCCCCGACGGCAAGCCGGCCGACACCGCCGCACAGCCCCAGCCCTCGCCGACCCCCGCTCAAAACAACGACACCACCGCACTCAAGGAAGCCACCGCCGAGGCGAGCGTGATCCTTTTCGGCGACAGCGATTTCATGCGCGACGAAATCGCCGTGCAGGAATTCCCCGGCCCCTTCGGCCAGCGCCTTGTCATGCCAGCCAACGGCAACCTTGGCATCGTTCAAGCCGCCGTCGAAAACCTCGCGGGCGACAACAATCTTATCTCGATCCGCAGCCGCGCCAGTCGCGAACGCCCGTTCACCGTCGTGCGCGAACTCCAGACGAAGGCGGAGGCGAAATTCCGGGACAAGATCGCCCAGCTCGAGCAGGGGCTCGCCGAAACCGAGCGCCGGCTCAATGAACTCCAGTCCCGCAAGGAAGGCACATCCCAGCAGTTCATCCTCTCGCCCGAACAACAAAAGGAACTCGAAAACTTCCGCAAAAAGGAGGCCGAGGCCCGCAAGGAACTCAAACT
>JBMOIA010000291.1:0-2270 GCA_049317565.1 Terrimicrobiaceae bacterium
AAAAACACACGGCCGCCCCAGGCACCACCCGCGGCCAGCATCGCATAAAATCTCGCGAGCGACCGGGCGGTCCCGATTCCTCCCATCGCCGGCAGACACGCGCTACGGACTTCCGGAGTGTTCATCGCCGAAACAGCCCCGAGCCCGCGGGGACTGGAAAAGGCACGCCGCACCAACGACCCCGCATTCGAGAACTCCCGCAAGAATTCGGCATCCTCCTCTCCGATCGGCATGCCAGCCCGTGGAGGAATGATATCCGCCACGCGGCCATATTCTCCCTCCGGCAGACCGATCCAAAAATCCAATCCCATCGGCTCCGCAAACACGCGCCGCCAATAATCCCCCACCCCCTCCCCGCCACTCAGGCGCCGCACCACCTCGTCCAAAAAAAATCCGTAAACCCTCGGACTGTATGCCGACCCGCTCCCAGCCTCCGCCAGGGGGATCTGACGCTCCAATGCACGCACCACATCCTCGCGGTCCATGATCCCCGGCACGGGCTCGTCCAATGCACACAGCCCCGCCGAGTGCGACATCACGGCCCGGACAGTCACCTCCCCCTTCCCGCCTCCTGCGAATTCCGGCCAAACCTCGGCAACCTTCAAGTCCGGCCCCGCACCACGCTCCTGCAAGGCATGCAAAAGGCACGCCGATGACGGCGCCTTGGTCGCCGACCAAACCAAAACCCGCGTGTCTCCACACCACTCACGCGTCCCAGCGGCATCCGCGAAGCCTCCGAAGAAATGAGCCACCTCCTCGCCCCGGCGGTAAACACACACCGCCGCGCCGGTCTCCAGGCCCTTTGTGAAATTGGCCTCGAAGGCGTCCTGCAGCTCCCTCACAGCATCCCGCGGATTTGATGCAAGTCGGGATCCAGCCGCGCGATCTCGCGGAATTTTTCGTCCATGACGAAACTCGTCTTCACATATTCCATGGCCGTATCGAGCTCGCCGAGGACCGCACTGTAGCACCCGAGGTTGTAGAAATATGTCGCCTCCTCCTCGAGCGCCGAAGGCCCCGCAAGCAGCAACTCGCGCGCCTCCGCAGTCTGCCCCCTCTCATGCAGGCAGAACGCTCCGTGAATATACCCCGCGATGTGGTCGGGATGCAGTTCGCGCAGCTTGGAGCACAAACCCAACGCCTCATCCCAGCGCTGGGTTTTCATAAAAACAAACAGCCTCAGTTGCAGCGCCTCCTCGCAGTCGCGCTCGGCAGCCGGCAATGCATCCAGCTCGCCCAGGGCGTCATCCGGCATGTCGAGTTCGATGTAGCCCTGCGCCGCTGTCAGGGCGCGTTCCAATGACATGCCCGCAAACTACCGCCCGCAAGCGGCGCTGCGCAACCGTGATATTTTCCCTGTGTGCACCCGCGCCCATCTGCTAATGGGAACGAAATAGAAATGAATGTCTCGGACCTCCGCGAAATCCTCCAATATGTCCCGCTCTTCCGCGAACGCGTTTTTGTCGTGGCGATCGATGGCGAAGCCGCCGGCTCGGAGAATTTGCAAAACCTCCTGCTCGACCTCGCAGTGCTCCGCTCCCTGAGCATCAAAGTCGTCCTGATCCACGGCGCGAGCCATCAGATCCAGCAACTCGCCACCCAGCGCGGCATCGCCATCACGAATTCCGACGGCATCGGCATCACCGACATGCCGACATTGCAGGTCAGCATCGACGCCGCGATCCGCCTCACCAACGAAATCATGGAGGGCCTTTCCTCCGTCGATCTCCGCGCCGCCTACATCAATGCCATCATCGCCCACCCCGCCGGCATCCTCGGTGGCATCGACCAGCAATACACCGGCAAGGTCGAGCGCGTGGACACGAAGGCCCTCAAGCTCCTCCTCGACGAAGGCATCGTCCCCGTCGTCCCGCCGCTCGGCTTCGACGGCGAGGGCCGCACCTACCGCGTCAATTCCGACAGCACCGCGCAGGAAATCGCCGTCGAACTCAACGCCGCGAAAATCCTCTACCTCGCCTCCGCATCCGCCTTCGCCCGTCAACCTGAAATCCCGCGCCAGCTCTCGATCTCCGAAGCCGAGGATCTCGTGAAAAAACGCCGGGCCGACCTGCCGCCGACCATCCTCTCGAAACTCGAAAACGGCGCGAAGGCCTGCCGCCAGGGCGTCGCCCGCGCCCATGTTCTCAACGGCGGCATGAACGAAGCACTGCTGAGCGAGGTATTCAGCCCCGAGGGAATCGGCACGATGATTTACTCGAACGAATACCAGCAGATCCGCCGCATCTTCAAAAAGGATGTCCGCGCCGTCA
>JBMOIA010000292.1:0-2266 GCA_049317565.1 Terrimicrobiaceae bacterium
AAATCCATCGCCCTGAAGAATTGATGCAAACCACCGCCACCAACGCGGAACACGCCACGCCGAAAAAATCCGGCTTCTGGGCCTTTGCCCTCGGCATCGCCCTCCTCGTCCTGTTCCTCGCGGCGACCCTCCTCCTCCGCGGCGGCAAACCGGCCGATACCAACCCCGAGGACGCCGCCCGCGATGCCGAACGCACGAAAAACCTCGCCGACCTCCAGGCCGAGACCGCCGTCAAACTCAACACCTACGCGTGGGTGGATCAAGCGAAAGGCAGCGTCCAAATTCCCATCGCCGAGGCCATGAACCTCGTCGTCCCCGCACTCAACACGAAGAAACCCGCAGCCGCCTACCCCATTCTCGACTCGACTGGAAACCCGATCCCCTCCGCCAGCGCGCCGGATGACCAGCTCCCGACCCAGCCGGTCGCCGCCACTGCCGAGGAAACACCGGCACTCGCCGAGCCGACTCCCACGCCGGAGCCCGCTCCGAAGAACCAAAAACCCCGGAAGAAACAATGACCACCGATTCGCCCAGCCAGCACGATTTGCTCACGAACGCTGAGCGCGCGCGCATCGACGCCTCGACGGGCGGCCCGGTCCTTCTCTTCTTCGGCTCGGCCGCATTCTGGCTCGTTTTCGGCCTCGTCTTCGAAACCATCGCTTCGATCCAGCTCATCCTCCCGTGGTTCCTCGAGGGCATCAGCTTCCTCACCTACGGCCGCATGGCGCAGACCGCTTCCAACATTTTCGCCTACGGCTTCGCCACACCGGCCGCCATCGGCATCGGCATCTGGCTCGCGAGCCGAATGTCCCGCGTCGAACTCGACCACCACAAGCTCCTCACCTGCGCGGGCATCGTTTGGAACCTTGGCGTCCTCGTCGGCGCCTGCGGCATCCTCTCGGGAGACAGCACCTCGCTCCCGCTGCTCGCCATCCCGGGCTACGCCACACCGATCCTTCTCCTCGCCTATCTCCTCGTCGCCGTCTGGGCGGTTCTCACCTTCTTCCGCCGTAAGGAAAGCCCGCTCTTCGCCGCCGAGTGGTTCCTCTTCGCCGGCCTCCTCGCCTTCCCGTGGCTCTTCGCCACCGCATCCACACTCCTCGTCTGGAATCCCGTCAACGCCCCGGCCCAGCCTGCCATCGCCTACTGGTTCTCCAGCGGATTCCTCAACCTCTGGCTCGCCCCCATCGGAGTCGCCGCCGCCCTTTACATCATCCCGAAAGCCACCGGCCTCCCGCTCGCCAGCCACCACCTGAACCTCCTCGGCTTTTGGACGCTCCTCCTCTTCGGTTCCTGGACCGCAGGCTCCCACCTCATCGGCGGTCCCGTCCCCGCCTCCATCAGTGGCACCGGCGTCGCCGCGGCTGTGATGATGGTTGTCCCCGCGCTGGCCATCGGCGTCAACCTCCACCTCACCCTCTCCGGCCACTACGATACCGTCGGATGGAGTCCGGCACTCCGCTGCCTCGCCACCGCGATCGGATGCCTTTTCGCCTACTGGATCCTTTCGGCCATCAATTCCCTCGAATCCGTCAATGCCGTCATGAATTTCTCCGATGTGAACCGCGCCCTCTCCTTCCTCGCATTCTACGGTTTCTTCGCCATGGCCGCGTTCGGCGCGATCTACTACATCGTCCCGCGCCTCACTGGCCGCGAGTGGGCCTGCCACGGCGGCATCGTCTGGCACTACTGGCTCGCCGCCATCGGTATCGGGTTGGTCGTTATCGACCTCCTTCTCGGCGGCATCGTCCAGGCCGCCGCCCTCACCAACCCGATCGTGGAATTCCGCAGTGCCCTCGATTTCATCTGGCCGTTCCGTTTCATGGCCGCCCTCGGCACCATCATGCTCCTCCTCTCGGCCGCGAACTTCGCACTGCTCTTCGCCGGCATCCTGCTCGACACCCGCAAGAACGCCGCCCCGGCCTACCTCGGCGTCCGCGCGGAGGATTCCAAGGAACCCGTCGCCGTATGAAAAAACTGCCCTCGCTCTTCTTCGGCATCCTGGTGTTCTTCGGCGCCTCCTGGCTCGGCATCGTCGCCTATTCGAACAACAACCTCGCCCACCTCGAACCTCTCCCCGATGAGGAAACCGGCGGCACCCTCCCGCCCACACTCTCCGGCCTCGCCGTCATCGGCGAAAAAGTCTATGCCGCCAATGGCTGCATCGAGTGCCACACACAGCAGGTCCGCTCCGCACCGCTCACCACCGACATCCAAAAGGAACTCGGCAAGCGCCAGACCGTCGCCCGCGACTACCTCCGCCGCA
>JBMOIA010000293.1:0-2243 GCA_049317565.1 Terrimicrobiaceae bacterium
GTTCCAAGGATTCGGGCATGGCAGCATGGCGAATCCCGTCAGCCGTGTTTACCAGATCTTCCTGGAAAATCCGCAAAACCCCACGAGTTCCGCGGCACGGGCGGCTGTGGGTGTTTCGGGACCCACTCCCTTCTACGATTGGAACGAGGTGGCACGACTCGCTCCGCAGCGCAACTACCGCGACCTCATTCCCGACGGGCGCTTGGCAAGTGCGGGGCTGACAAAATTCGCGGGTCTTGATCTGGCTCGTGCCGACTGGCCGGCCACTCAGGTTCAGGCCGGGCCCTATGACTGCGTTTTTTACGCGACCACACCGCACGAACCGAGTTCGTTCGCTGTTTTCCTTACGAAGCAGGGCTACAACCCGACGCAACCCCTGCGTTGGAGCGACCTCGAGCCCGTTTCTTATGCCGTGCCGCCGTATCTCGAAGGCCGCAACTACCGCTTCACGGTCAACCTGCCACCACGCGCCGGTCGGCATGTCCTCTATGTGATCTGGCAACGCGACGACCCGGCGGGTGAGGCGTTTTTTTCCGCCAGCGACATCGATTTCGGTGGTGTGGATTACACCGCCGCCCCGCCCGCGGTGAAGGCGCCGATCGACGGCTATTGCGGCACTGGCTGCACCTGCGACCACGAAATGCCAACGCCTCCCGCCCCGCCGGTCGCGCCTTCTCCAACGCCGATTCCCGCAACCCCTCCCGCAAACACGGTGGGTGGACTGGAAGTCAACCACACCATCACCTCAAGCTGGGGCAGTGGCGGCGAGGTCCTTGTTACTTTGAAAAATCCCGGCACGACCGCCGTGACGAATTGGAGCGTCGCATTCGACTATCCGGCCAACATCACGAGCCTCTGGAACGCCAATCTTGCGACCGGATCGGCATCGCCGCGCCACACGGTGACTCCCCCCTCCTGGAACAACACGGTCGGAGCCGGGCAAAGCGTCACCTTCGGTTTCATCTACGGCAGTGCCTCCGGTGTGCCGGCTTTTCAAAACCTTGTCGTTCGTCCGGCGCTCTCGGGGAGCCCCGTTGCGCCAACTCCGACTCCGGCACCAACACCCACGCCGACTCCCACCCCCGCGCCAACTCCGCAACCCCAACCTCCCGTCACTGCATCGCCAAATGCCGATTTCACGGTGAATGGTGTTCGCGTCGAGTTTCGTGTCGCTTCGGATTGGGGCAGTGGTCTCACCGCCAGCGTTCGCTTGGTCAACACCAACCCCGCGCCGATTCAAAACTGGTCGGTCGCCATGGATCTCTCAACCACGCCGGGCAGCGTGTGGGATGCCGCGCACACCCGCACAGGCATTCGTTCGGAATTCCGTCCTTCGGGTTGGAACTCGACCATTCCCGCTGGCGGCAGCGTGTCCTTCGGCTTCAGCGCCGCGCCTGGAAATCTCGCCACGCCGCCTGCCAATGTCATGGTCTCTGGAGCGGCCGCCCCGCAACCCGTGCAACCAGGTCCACTACCGCTGCCCGAGCCGGAGGTGGTTGCGCCAACCCCCACCCCGACACCCGCTCCCGTCGTTCCCGTTGCGCCCTCGCCGAATCCCGGCACCGGCGCAGCCAAACCACCCGCACTCGAGGGCGCAAAAATCGTCGGGTATTTCGTCGAATGGGGCATCTACGGCCGCAACTACAATGTGACCGACATCCCCGCCGAGAAACTCAATGTGATCAACTACGCGTTCGCCGACATCAGCCCTGCCGGCGAGGTCGTGATCTACGACAGCTGGGCTGCCATTGAAAAAGCCTTCCCCGGCGATTCCTGGGACAAGATGCCGCGCGGAAATTACAACCAACTTCGCAAGCTGAAGGAAAAACACCCGCACCTCGTCACAATGATCTCGGTCGGCGGTTGGACGCTCTCCTCGCGCTTCTCCGATGTGGCCCTCACGCCCGAATCCCGCGAGCGCTTCGCCCGCTCCGCCGTGCGATTCATCGTCGAGCACGGCTTCGACGGCGTGGATATCGATTGGGAATACCCTGTCGGCGGCGGACTCGAGACGAACACCGTCCGCCCCGAGGACAAGCGCAACTATACGCTCCTGCTGCGCGAACTCCGCCGCCAGCTCGACGCCCGTGGCGTTCTCGACGGCCGCAAATACTACCTCACCATCGCCTCCCCCGCCGGCGACGACAAAATCCGCAACATCGAACCCGCCGGCATCGGCGAGGCCTGTGATTGGATCAACATCATGACCTACGACTTCGCAGGCGGCTGGGATAAAAAAACTG
>JBMOIA010000294.1:0-2236 GCA_049317565.1 Terrimicrobiaceae bacterium
CAAGAGCGAGTATTTCCTCAACAAAACCCCGTGCCGCCTGCGCGACATCCACCAGCTGTTCATGGACACCGGCGTGGGCCGCAGCGCCTACTCGATCATGGAGCAGGGGAAGATCGACCAAATCCTCAGCAACCGCCCGGAGGACCGCCGCGCGATTTTCGAAGAGGCCGCCGGCATCACGAAATTCAAGGCCCAGAAAAAGGAAGCCCTCCGCAAACTCGAACACACCGAGTCGAACCTCGTCCGCGTGCAGGACATCATCAAGGAGGTGAAACGCCAGATCGGCTCCCTCCAGCGCCAGGCCGCGAAAGCCCGCCGCTACCAGTCGATCCTCACCGACCTCCGCGTCTTCGACACCCACATCTCCCATAAAAACTACCGCCAGCTCGCGGACGAACTTTCCTCGCTGCGCGCCCAGCTCTCGCAGGGCGAGGAAGCCCGCCACATCCACGAGGCGGAAATCTCCCAGCAGGAGGGCGAACTCGACGCCTTCCGCCAGCGCCTGCAGGAATTCGAGGCCGAGGCCGGCGCCGTCCGCGACGGTATGCAAACCCTCCGCAACCGGGCATTCTCCGCCGAAAACCGCATCGCGACGAACCACGAGCGCGCCGCAGAGGCCGAGGCCCTCATCGAGCGCCACCGGCTCGACATCTCGCAGGCCGACGAAAAAATCCGCACCCAGCAGGAGCAGATCGAGCAGACCGATACCCTGCTCCAGCAAATGATCGAGAGCCTGCGCACCCACCAGGAAACCCTCGACGAACACACCGCCCGCCTCTCGGCGGTCCGCGCCGAGCGCATCGCTGCCGAACGCGAACTCGCCGACCAAAGCACCGAGCTTTCCAACACCGAGGCCCGCCTGAACTCGCTCCGGGGCGAAATCTCCGCAGCCACCGGTCGCCGCGAATCGGGCGAAACCCGCCTGCACCTCCTCCAGAACGAATTTGAAGCCGCCTCCCGCGCCGCCGGCGAAATCTCCGCCCACCTCGAGGACCTCAAGCGACGCTCGGAGTCCGCACACCTCGCCCTCGAGCAGGCCCAGGCGGAAACCGCCGCCGCCACCGCCGACCACGAGAACGCCCAGATCGAACGGCAAAACACCGAGGCCGTCCTCAATGCCGCAGGCAAGGAAGCTGCCGCCATCGAGTCCCGCCTCGAAGTCCTCCGCCAACTTCAGGAGCAGGGCGAGGGCCTCGACGAGGGAACCCAGGCGCTCCTCCGCGGCCTCGACAACCCCGACCTCTACCACGCCGCCATCAAGGGCACTCTCGCCCAGAACATCCAAGTCGAGGAACGCCTCATCCCCGCTATCGAAGCCGCCCTCGGCTCCGCGCTCCAGGCCGTTATTTTCAAGGACACCACTGTCGCCGAAGCCGCCCTCGCCACCCTCGCCGGGCAAAAACTCGGCCTCGCCGCCGTCATCCCCGCCGAATGGATTTCGCCCTGTGCCGCCGACTTCACCGAGATTCCCTTCGGCTCGTTCGGCCGCGCCGCAGATTGCGTCATCGGCGACTCGGAAGGCGCCACGCTCGCCCGCCGCCTGCTCCGCGATGTCCTCGTCGTCGAGACCCTCGAGGCCGCCATCCGCCTGCGCTCCGAAAATCCCTCCTTTGCCTTCGCCACGCTCGACGGCGCGTTCATCGCCCGCGACGGCATCATCCATGGAGGCGCCGCGGGAGAAAACACCGGCCAATCCATCCTCCAGCGCAAAATCCGCATCTCGGAACTCGAGACAGCCCTTGCCGAAGCCACCTCGAAAATCGAATCCCTCGCCACAGCCCGCTCCGCCGCAGCCTCCGCCATGGAGCACGCCGTGGAGCGCCTGAAGCACGCCCGCGAGTCCGTGCAAGCCGCGCAACTCGAGGCAGCCTCCGTAGACAACGAACGCCGCCTCGCCGAACGCCAACTTGCCGATGCGGAAGCCAAGCGCGCCTCGTTCCAACGCGAAGCCGCCGGCATCGAGGAAGGCCTCCGCGGCAGCTTGGCCCAACTCGCCGAACTCGAATCCCGCATCGCCGAAACCACCTGCTCGCTCGACTCGCTGCGCTCCGCCCGATCGGAATGCGAAGCCCGCATCCAGGTCGTCCGCGAACGCGAAAGCTCGGCCAACGACACCCTCAACGAAATCCGCGTGCGCGTCGCCACCGAGCGCCAGCAGCAGGAGGGCCTCCACCGCCAGCGCGGCCCCATGGCCGCCCGCATCGTGGAACTCAACGAACTCCTCGACGCCCGCCGC
>JBMOIA010000295.1:0-2234 GCA_049317565.1 Terrimicrobiaceae bacterium
CCCGGCGGCGCCACCGTCCAGAAAAACTTTCCCACCGTGGGCACCATCCCGAACGGCGCCATCGTCGAACGCGAAATCCCCGCCCAGATCGTCCAAAACGGCTCCATGAACCTCATGCTCCGCGAGGCCGACTTCACCTCCGCCGCCCGCATGGCCGAGGCAGTCAACCGCGTGTTCCCGAATACCGCCGTCGCCCGCGACGCGAAGACCGTCAATGTCCTCGTCCCGCCGGAATACAATTCCTACGAAGTCAATTTCCTCGCCAGCATCGGCGCCATCGAACTCGAGCCCGACCAAGTCGCCCGCATCGTCATCAACGAGCGCACCGGCGTCATCGTCGCCACCTCGAATGTCCGCGTCTCGAAAGTCGCCGTCAGCCACGGCTCGCTCACCATCTCCATCGCCTCCACGCTCACCGCCAGCCAGCCGAACGCCCCGCTCATCGGAAACGCCGCCGGCCAGACTGTCGTCCTCCCCAGCACCACCACCGATGTCACCGAGCAAAAAGGCTCGTTCAAAGTCGTGGATGACGCCCCGACCATCGAACGCGTCGCCGCCGCCCTCAATGCCCTCGGCGTTTCCACCCGCGACATGATGTCCATCTTCCAGTCCATGAAACGCGCCGGAGCACTCCAGGCCGAACTCGTCCTCAACTAATCTAATGGATTTCCCCGCCATCCAACCCATCTCCGCAGGCCTCAGCGACCCCGCTCTGGCCGGCCTCGAAAACGCCATGCACGGCAGCGCGAACGCAGGCGGCAACGAAAAAGCAAAAATTGCCGAGTCCTGCCACCAGTTCGAAGCCATCCTCTGGCGCCAACTCCTCGATAAGGCACTGCAGCCCATGCTCCACAGCCCGGAATTCAACACCGACAAAACCGGCACCTACGGATTCTTCCTCTCCAACACCATCTCCGAGTCCGTCAGCGGCTCCCCCTCCGGCCTCTCCTCCCTCTTGCAGGCACAACTCCTTAAAAACCAAACCTCCACAAAGCTATGAACATCCAAGAGACATTCCGGGAAACCGTTGCCGTCCTCCAAAAGGAACTCGAAGAATACGGCGGTCTACTCCACCTCTTCGATCGCCAGCAGAAATGCATCATCCACCAAGACCCGACTGGGTTTTTGGACATTAATGTCGATGTCGATGAGCAGATTGCAAAACTTTCCCAGTGCCGCCAGAACCGCGAGGACCTCGTCCGCCGCATCGCCGTCTCCCTCGGGAAACCCGGGGACATAACCCTGGCTGCTCTCAGCCTTTGCTTTATGCCAGAGCACCAGCCACTTATGAAGGCGCTCATCGACGAGATCAACGACCTCATCACCCGCACCCAGCGCCGCACCCGCCAAAACCGCATGCTCCTCTCCCAGTGCGTGGAGTCGGCACGGCAACTGCTTGCCATAAGTAACCCCGGAGCCATCCCAGGCACCTACGGGTCCCAAGGACAAATCAGAACCACATACAGTCCGGAAAGGCTCACGGCAGCCGTCGCTTGATCCCAAGCCCCGCGCCGAAGCCTCCCCGGCAAGGAAACAGGCAAGGAAACCAACAACCACAGGATGTAATTTATGGCAGGCCTCATCTCAGCCCTCCACAACAGCAGCGGTGCCATCCGCGTGCACTCGAAAGGCCTCGAAATCGCGGGCAAAAACCTCGCGAATATCAACAACCGCGACTACGCCAAGCAGCGCGTTGAAATCGGCGACCGCGGCCAGATCAACACCGGCATCGCCACCGAGTCCATGGGCGTCGAAGCCATGGGCCTCCGCCAAAACCGCGACGCCATCCTCGACAAGGCCGTCATGCGCGAGCTCAACGGCTCGTCCGACCTCACCGCCCGCCAAACCGTCCTCCAAAACGCCGAAACCGCCCTCGGCCAGTTCCTCGACCGCACCAAGGATTCGACCTCCATCCAAAACGCCCCCGGCTCCAACGGCGGCGGCATCAGCGACGCCCTCTCCGACTTCTTCAACGCCTGGGAAAGCTTCTCCGTCAAACCCAACGATGTCGGCGAACGCCAGCTCCTCATCGCCAAGGCGGAAATCCTCGCCGAAAAAATCAACCTCACCGACGCCCGCCTCGCCCGCGTCCAAGCCGATGTGGACGAGCAAGTCAAAGTCGATGTCGGCGTCGTGAACCAACTCCTCTCCGAAATCGCGAAGACCAACGAATACATCGCCCGCGCCGAGTTGGTGAAACCCTACTCCGCCGTCGACCTCCGCGACCAACGCCA
>JBMOIA010000296.1:0-2233 GCA_049317565.1 Terrimicrobiaceae bacterium
CCGAGCGGCTCGCTCGCGGTGATCTGGATGTGGTCGATGTAGCGGGCGTTCCACATCGCCTCGAAGAGCGCATTCGCGAAACGCAGGACCATGATGTTCTGCGCGGTCTCCTTCCCGAGGTAGTGGTCGATGCGGTAGGTCTGCGATTCCTCGAAGGCGTGCTGGACGAGGTCGTTGAGTTTTTTGGCGCTCGGGAGATCGGTGCCGAACGGCTTTTCGACGATCACGCGCGACCACGAACCGTCCTTGGGCGTGCTGAGGCCACTGGCGCGGAGGTTGTCGAGGATGACCTGGAACTGGTCCGGCGCGGCGGCGAGGTAGAACAGACGGTTGCCGCGCGTGCCGCGGGTGGCGTCGAGTTCGTCGAGGCGCTTCGCGAGGGCGGTGTAGCCTTCGGCATTGTCGAATTCGCTGCGGTGGTAGCCGATGTGCGAGGCGAAATTCGTCCAGAGTTCGTCATTGACCGCCTGACGCGAGAATTTGCGCACGGCCTCCTCGAGTTCCTTGCGGAAAACCTCGTCCGATTTGTCGCGGCGGGCGAAACCGAGGACATTGATCACCGGCGGGAGCGCACCATCGGCAGCGAGATTGTAGAGAGCGGGAACGAGCTTGCGGTGGGTGAGATCGCCGGTGGCGCCGAAGATGACCAGCGAGCACGGGTCGGGCATGGCGCGTGCGGTGAGGCCTTCGCGCAGAGGGTTGGTTTGCAACGGTTGGGTGGGCATGAATCGGGTGATAAACCCGCCGGCGCGGATGGGCAATGGCGAAAACCCCGCGCCAGCAGGCAGGATCAGGGTTTCGGTGTTTCAGTGAAATTTCCGTCGGCGTCCACCTTCGCCACGGCGATGGCCACGGCCTCATCGGCGAGGCGGCGCATTTCCGCGACCTGCTCCGGCGTGGGCGGGGCGCCCTGCGTCTGCAGCGCAACCACGCGGATTTTTTTGATGCTCTCGATGAAATCCGCCACGAAGCGGGTCTCCTTGAGGCGGGGGTTGAGTGTGCCGAGGCGGTCGAGAAAATAATCCATCACCTCCACACGGCCGAGCAGCTTCGCCTTCGGCTCCGAGTAGCGCTCCTCCGTGCTGTGTGCACCGAGTTGGAACCCGCGCAGCCACCCGCCCAGGCTCACCATGTGCGCCATCTCCTCGTCATGGAGTTCCATCATCGATTCCTCCACATCCGACTGCGTGCGGACGAGCTCCTCGCGCATGCCGGCCCAATTTCCCACGCCGCTGAGTTCGAAAAGGCTCTTGCTGCGCTTCGTGAGCCGTTCGCCCACGCCCAACGCGCGCGCCTGTCGGATCAGTTCCTTGCCGATGTTCTGGATGTCCTGCGGACGCTCGGCCACCGTGAACATGAACCCGTCCGCGACCAGAGAGCCGAAGTGCATCGCCGTCTGCATGCGGTTCGGAAAATTCGCACCGTGGTCGGAATCCTCGATGGTTTTGATCGGCACCGGACGGAAGGCCTCGAGGTCCTTGAGGAGGTCGGCGATCGCGGGGGCGGTGACCGGATTCACGCCGAGTTCTTCGCGCATGTGTTCGTCGGAACTCGCCTGCAATTCCGCCTGGATGGAATCCTGCGCGCGCGCGTCGATCAATCCGGCGCCCGCGGCGATGCCTGCAACAACCAGCCAATGCCTCACGCGCCAAAACCCATCACCACGCCCCGAAGGAATCAAGTGGGAAACGCGGAGGGGTGGGTTCGAAAAACTCGCCGGGAGGGGGTTGTTTGCTGGGGATGGAGCGCCGAGGAAGGGGGCATGCAGAGACTGGCGTTCTTTTCACGACGGGACTTTTGGAACCACTAATATCAACCGCCCAAAATTTTTGGACTTTCCGCCGCGCATCAAGATCGGCGGCTGTAGCGATCCACGACCGCAGGAATCGGAGCGGATAGGCGCTCACAGATTGCCGCTATATTTCAAAAGTCGAAAAACAAACGGACTTTGTTATGGCAGTTTGCCGCCAAAAACACTTGGCGCGAGGAGGGCGCTGCTTGTCAGCGCCGGGCTGGTTTTTTTGGGGGAACCGCTCTGGGCCTGACAAGCAGGCCCCTCCTGGTTTTCTGCGAAAACCTTTTTCTTTGGCACCGCCTTGCTGAGATTCAAAAGTCCAGAAAACCACATAATTTGGTAGAAGTGGGCGGGACGCCCACACTCCTTGAGGAAAAGTCGGCGCCGACGGAGCGGCGCCCTCCGGAGGGATCGAGACGCCGAAGGCGCGGGGCGGAA
>JBMOIA010000297.1:0-2228 GCA_049317565.1 Terrimicrobiaceae bacterium
TGACATCGTTGATGATGTCGGCACCCGCCTCCAATGCCGCACGCGCCACAGCGGATTTCGAGGTATCTATCGAAAGTAGTGCGTTTGTTTTTTCCCGCAGTGCCCGCACGACCGGCAGCGTGCGCCGAAGTTCCTCCTCCGCTGAAACCGGCTCCGCCCCGGGCCGGGTCGATTCGCCGCCGATATCGAGGATGTCCGCCCCGTCTGCAGCCATCCGGAGGCCGTGTTCCACTGCCGCTTGTGGATCGAGGAACGAGCCGCCGTCGGAAAACGAATCGGGCGTGGTGTTGAGGATTCCCATGACCATCCCGCGGCGCGAGAGGTCGAAATCCCTGCCGCGGATTCGCCAGATCATAAAAAATCTTCGGGAAAACCGGACCCTCTGGCGCCAAAGAAGGGGGCACGCCCGTCCCGGGCGTGTGGGCACTGGCGTTCTTTTGAACTACAGCCCTCTCGGAACCAAGGAGCCAACCGGCGCACACAGGCGGGACGCCTGTGCCCCCCTCCCAAAGTCGAATAAACAAATGATCCTGGTGTCACTTGCCGAGCCGGATGGAAGCCGAGCGGCCGTGCGCATCGAGGCCTTCGATCCGGCTGAATTCCTCGAGGTGCGGCAGCGAAGCGGCGAGGGATTTTTTGTCGAACATGACCACGCTCGTGCGGCGCTGGAACTGGTCGGCGGTCAACCCGGCGAACGAATGCCCGGCGCCGCCGGTGGGCAGCTCGTGGCTCGGACCCGCCAAAAAATCCCCGCCGGCGACCGGCGACATCCCGCCGAGGAAAATGGCGCCCGTGGAATCCAGGTGTGCGGCGATCTCACCCGGGTGTGCGGTGGCGATGGCGACATGCTCGGCGGCGTAGAAATTCGCAATGCGGACCGCTTCGTCCATGGACTCCACTTCGATGAGCAGCGTTTCGTCGAGCGCCTTGGCGAGTTCGCGCGGCCGTGCGGAGAGCTTCGCCTGGCGGTTGAGGGATTTTTCGACTGCGGCGAGGATTTTTGCGGAATCGGTGAGGAGGATCGCCTGGCTGCCGTGGCCGTGCTCGGCCTGCGCGAGGAGGTCGGCCGCCACCCAGTCGGGATTCGCGGTCTTGTCGGCGATCACCAAAACCTCGCTTGGGCCGGGGAGGAGGTCGATGGCGACGCGGCCGAAAACCTGGCGCTTCGCCTCGACCACATACGCGTTGCCGGGACCGAAGATTTTTTGCACCGGGTGGATGGTGTCCGTTCCGAAAGCCAGCGCCGCCACAGCCTGGGCTCCGCCGACACGGTGGATTTCGGTGGCGCCGCAGCGCGAGAGGGCCGCAAGGAGGGCCGGGTGGACCTTTCCATTGGGTCCGGCCGGCGTGGCGCAAACGATTTCGGGAACGCCCGCCGCCTCGGCGAGTGTGCAGGTCATCACCGCCGTGGAAACCAGCGGCGCGGTCCCTCCCGGGATATAAATGCCCACGCGGCGGAACGGCTCGAACCTCTCGCCCACCACGGCGCCCTGCCGGTTTTTCATGAACCAGCTTTTGCGCAGGCTGCGTTTGGCGAACGCCCGCACATTCGCGCGCGAGGCTTCGATCGCCTTCCAGGTGGACTTCGGCAGGTTGTTGCAGGCCTCCGCCACCTCCACTGGCGTGACGGGGATTTGGAACGGCTTTAGCGCGGGGCCGCCGAATTTTTTTACGAGCCGCAGGAGCGCCTTGTCTCCGCCACGCCGCACCTCCGCGAGGATCGAGGCCACGGTTTTCGAGAGCGCCGGGTCGGGCGAGGCCGTGCGGCGAAGCTTGGCGAGTATGGCGGCGCGGGCTTTGTCGCTGGCGCGGAGGACGGTCATTCGCGTGCGTTCAGCGGATGTAGGCGAGGACGAACGCGGTGATGAAGATGTTCACCAGCGCGAGTTCGAAGAAGAAATACCAGCCGAGCTTCATGAGCTGGTCGTAGCGGAACCGCGGCACCGTCCAGCGCACCCAGATAAACAACACCAGCAGAGCGGCCACCTTGGCGAAAAACACGCCGATGTTGACCAGTCCCGCCAACACGCCGGCCACGCCGGGCAGCGAGCCGTCGGGGATCAACGGGAAGGTCCAGCCGCCGAGGAACAGCGTCACGATCACGCCGGAGCCGGCGATCATCGCTGCGTATTCGCCGAGGAAAAACAGCGCGAAGCCCATGCCGGAGTATTCGGTGTGGTAGCCGCCGACCAGCTCCTGCTCGGCCTCGGGCAGGTCGAACGGCGCTC
>JBMOIA010000298.1:0-2227 GCA_049317565.1 Terrimicrobiaceae bacterium
AATTCTTTGTGCGGTGGGTAAGCGTCATCCCGCGCCGCGAAAGGTATTGGCGCCCTCAACTCACGTGGCGCATCGAATTTAAGAGAAGCAGGCTTGTTGACGGCTGCGTCCCCTTCTGCGGATTGAGCCTTCGCTTTGTTCTTTTTCGGCGTGGTTTTCATTTCTGGGTGGCGGAGGAAAGCAGGCTCGGAATCTTCCCGATCGCCCCGCGCAGGATTTCGACTTCGTGATGTGTGTAACCTCGGTGAACCCGCTCATCCGCATGCCCGGCGAGCTTCTGGCGAATGTCAGGATGCACACCCGCATTGGCGAGGCTCGAGACAAAAGTGTGGCGCAAGGAGTGAAAACCCTTGCTGCTCCGGCTGCGCCCCGCCTTGCCCTTGGCCTTGGCGACCTTGGCGACCACTCCCGCCTTGTTCATCAATTTCTGAAACTGGCGGGAAAGACCCGTTGTCCCGCCAATCTTGCGCCCCCGCAGTGAAGGAAGCAGCGGCGCCCTTCCGATGCCCGCTGGCTGCCTTGAAAGCCACTCCGAAAGGTCCGGATGGAGCGGTAGCGTCGCATCCGCTCCAGTTTTTTGAATCTCCTCCACGCGGATCAACCCGCCCTTCAAATCCACCTCGCCCCAAGTCAACGCCGCCACATCGCCAAGCCGCAGCCCGGTTGTCGCAGCGATCAAAATAGCACCCCGCCAATCCTCCCCCGCCGCACCCAACAAAGCGGCGACCTCCTCCGGAGTGAACGGCTCCCGCTCCCCCTTGCGCGCCTCCGCCCGGTCCTTCAACAAATCCACGCCATGCGTCGGGTTCGCCGGAATATACCCGAGCCGCCGCGCCTTCTCGAAAGGCACCGAGAGAACTTTCTTCACCACCACATTGCAGGTGGAAACCGCCCGCCCGCCCGCCCGCAACCTGTCCCGAAACGAAACAATATCCCCCGGCGTGCACGCCGCCAACGAAAGCTTCGCCCGCCCGCCCATATGCTCAAGAAAGTCCCGAGCAACCTGCTTGTAGCGCACCATCGTTCCCTCCGAAGCCGACCCCGCTTTGTTTTTGAGCCACTCCGCGAACCACGACTCCACCGTGTAAGAGGTCAAAGCCTCGCCGCTCGAGTATTCCACAAACTCCGCAAGAACCTTGCGCGCCTGCGCCGCCGTGAGTGTTTTCGCCGCCGCGAGCCTCGACGACTTGTCCCAGCTCACGCACAACTCAAGAGCCTTTATCCGCTGCCGCAGCTTGGTGGATTTTTTCAACCACCTCCCGTCCGGTGCCTGATACGAACAAACCCAAAACGGTGAACGAGCGCGCTTGTGAATGCTTGGCATACCGAGTGAGAAAAATAGTGAGAAAATCCACAGAAGTCAACGAAAACACCGATGTCTGGTTCTCATGTGTTTACAAAGGCAAAAGAGCAAAAGATCAAATCCCCGGTTCGATTCCGGGTCCAGCCACACCCCCAGTGTTTATGCGGCTCCGCGGGTTTTCGGCTTTTCAAATATAGCGCGCGCTGCGCGCTCGTTGACGAATAGTTTGCATCAAAAAGAGAGGGGCACAGGCGTCCCGCCTGTGTAGGGCCATTTGGTCTGTGATCCCAAAGGGGAAAAAAATTGGTAGGACCGTAGATGTCCTACCAGCCGCGCGAGGATTGCCGCGCCATGATCACAAAACTCCTCCGCCGTTTCCTTGCCTCCGGTTGGTTCCAAAGACCCCCGGGGCACTTCCAGCCACAATGTGTGTGGCAGTCGGAATTCCTCTTCCTCCCTACAAAACGCCCCCTGCGCGATGACACGGAGTCGCACGCTATGACACGCCCGTCGATTGTTTCGGACATTCGGAAATCCGAATTTCATCGCCTATGAAAAGACGCGAATTCCTGACCCTTTGCGGCCTGGCGGCCGGCTCGGCGCTGATCCCCCACCCCATTGCCCGCCTGATCCGCGAGACATGCGTCCTCGGCGGCCAACCACTGATCCTCTCCCCCCGCTCGAACCACGCCTCGGTGATCTACGCCGTCCGCGAGTGGGGCGATTACACGCTCCACTTCGGCGACCCCGATGCCGAGCCACCCGTCCCGACATGGAGGGAGTTCATCGAAAACCGCAGCGTCGATCTCAACAATGACGAGGAGCGTTTCGACTTCCTCGAACAGTATTTCGCCTGGGACCGCTCAGAGGGCGAACCCGAGCCCGAAATCCCGCTGGACGAGCCGATCGATGGCGGAGCGTTGG
>JBMOIA010000299.1:0-2222 GCA_049317565.1 Terrimicrobiaceae bacterium
AACCACGGGACTTTCTTTAAAAAATGAACACCAAAAACCTTCTTGAGATTCTTGCCACGCCGAGCCCGACGGGATGGGAGGCGGAGGGGCAGAAACTTTGGTCCAAAACCGTCAAAGCCTCCTCCGACCGCGTGGAGAGCGATGCCTATGGCAATGCCTGGGCTGTGCTGGAGGGCACCGACCCCAAGGCGCCGCGGGTGATGCTCGAGGCCCACGCCGATGAAATCGGATTCATCGTGCGGCATATCGATGACAAGGGATTCCTCGCGGCCGGACCGATCGGCGGCTCCGACCGCACGCTGGCTCCGGCCCGTCGGGTGCGGTTGTTCGGGGCGAAAGGCGTGGTGGCGGGCGTGATCGGAAACACCGCGATACACCTCCGCGAAAAAGGAAATGAGAAGCCGCCCGAGTGGAAGGATCTCTATATCGATGTGGGTGCCTCGAGTGCGAAGGATGTTGAAAAGCTCGGCATCCGCGTGGGCACGCCAGCCATCTTCACGGACGATGCGGTGGAATTTTCCAATGACCGGATCGTCGGCAGGGCGCTGGACAACAGGATCGGCGGGTTCGTGCTGGCGAACGCCCTGGCCGATCTGCACATGGGAAAAAAGCGTCCGCGCGCGACGACATTCGCCGTGAATGCGGTGCAGGAGGAGATCGGTTGCCACGGGGCCCGCATGGCGTCACATCGGCTGCGGCCTTCGGTGGCGATTGTTTTCGATGTCACTCACGCCACAGACACACCGGGCATCAATGTGAAGGAACACGGACTCGTGGAACTCGGCAAAGGGCCCACGATTTCGCACGGCGCGGCGAATCACCCGCTGGTGACCAAACGGCTCATAGAGGTTGCAGCCAGGGAAAAAATCCCGCTGCAGCACGAGGCGGTTTCACGCAGCACCAGCACGGATGCCGATGTCATTTACACCAGCCGCGATGGCGTTCCCTGCGCGTTGATTTCGATTCCGCTCCGCTACATGCACTCGCCGGTGGAAATGGTTTCCCTGGCCGACGCGCAACATGCAGCCAGACTGGCGGCGGCGTTTATTCGCAGCCTCGGACCGGCCGACATGTTTCGCGTGCTGGACTGAGCGGCGGGCTTATTGCTGAACCTGCTGCGGAGCCGGAGCCGGAACATATCCGGGAAAAGGCGGCGCGTAGGGATGCATGTAGTAGCCCTGCGGCAATGCCGGCTGGGCAGGCATCGGGGCCGCGGGAGCGGGTGCCGCCGGGGCTGGCGGAACCGGGGACTGCATGCGCTGCCACTCGGCTTCGATCAGGTCCTCGAACAATTGGGAAACGGACCGGCGTTTGCGAAACGCCAGTTCATCGGCAAATGTCCGGATCTCCGGATGAATGGTTAGGTTCAGTTTTCCGCGAAGAATGCGGTTGGGATCTTTTTTTCTAGGCATGTGAGGAGCATCACCACTAGCCGCGGGAATACAATGAGGTCAACACCCCATCAACCGGAACAAACTCACGCTGCGTATCGACACGGGACGGAATTTGGGGCATAGAAATCCTCCGATGTGCGCCACCTTCAAAATTCGGGGAGTGGAGTTCCGGCCGGGGCGGGAGGCTCATGCCATCGGGTCATCCGGCGAGGTCAAAGCCGTATGGGCGGGATTCGCGCGCAGTGAAATTCTTGCCTGGTGGCTCTCCAAGGGCGGCATTCTCCTCGACATCCCGGCAACGGAATTTTCCGAGCGCTCCGAAACGGATGGCAGCCTCCGGCATCAGACGATCCCCGATGGTCTCGTGATCAGGGCGCTTCTGGATTTTCAAACAGGCAGCGCGCTTTTGAAAATCGTGACCCGGCCCGCCACGCCTTCCGAGTTCGAGCATTTTCAACACCCCCGCCATCCCGTTCTCGAGGCGCCCCTGCACCACACGGCGGAAATCACCATCCCGGATGTCGCAGCACATGGCTGCAAGGACGAATCGCCCTCGTGCGATGTGTTCATGGATCTCCCCCTCGCCATCGCGCCCTCCGCAGAAGGCGCCCGCTCCACGCGCCCCGCACGAACTTCCAAATCGCTGCGCGTTCAGCCCCGCGAGGTGCAGGAGTTGCTTTTCGCAATGTGATCAACCGGTTTGGCCAAGGCGGCGACCAAACAACTTAAACCTTTATCCCAATGCCGCGGTGTGCGATTTTCCACCCCCAACCGCCGACGTAGCACAGTGGTAGTGCAATCGATTCGTAATCGATAGGTCACGGGTTC
>JBMOIA010000300.1:0-2221 GCA_049317565.1 Terrimicrobiaceae bacterium
CCGGTGTCGAGGATGCCGTAGAGGAGGGCTTTGGAGAGTCGGTCGGTCATTTTTTCGGAACGGCGATTTTTGCCGTGCAGGAGCAGGATGCGGAGCAGGCGCTGCCGCGGGTGGTGGATTTTTTGGGGCGGTGGAAGAGTCCGCGGAGCAGGTAGGCCGCGGCGAGGAGGACGGCGGCGGCAACGAGGAATTGTTCGAGGAATGCCATGGCGGGTCAGAGGCGGGAGCCGATTTGGAAGACCAGGACGGCGGAGAGCCACGCGAGGGCGGTCATTCCGAAGAACGACGCGGCCGCCCAGCGCCAGTCGAGTTCCCGGGCGATAACGGCGACGGTGGCGCCGCACTGCATGCAGAGGGCGAAGAAGACCATGATGCCTACAACGACCGGGAGCGAGTAAACGGGGGTTCCGGCGAGCGGGCCCGACGGCCATTTTTCGGCGCGCAGGACCGAGCGGAGGTTTTCGGACCCCTCGTCCACATCGGCGCCGAGGTCGTAGATGATGCCGAGCGTGGCGATGATGACCTCGCGGGCGGGGAAGCTCGAGAGGACGCCAACCGTGATTTTCCAATCGAAGCCCGCGGGGGCGAAGAGCGGTTGGACGGCCTTGCCGAAGCGGCCGAGGTAGCTTTGGCCGATTTGGGCGGCGTCGATGCGGTGGGCGAGTTGGAGCGAGGCCCCGGACCCGGGGTCGGCGAGGGCGGCCCCGGCTTCGGCTGCCGGCAGGGTTTTTCCCAGCTCCGCAGCGAAATCGGCGCGGAGTGTTTCGGCGAGTTGTTCGTCGCGGGGAAAATAGAGGAGCGACCAGATGATGACGGAGAAGGCGAGGATGACGGTGCCCGCGCGCAGGATGAACTCGCGCCCGCGCTCCCACATGCGGTGGGCGATGTTGCGCAGCGTGGGGACGCGGTATTCCGGCATCTCGAGGATGAACGGCTGGGGTTTGGTTTTGAGGAGGAATTTGTTGAGCGCCCAGGCGAGCGGGAGGGCGAGGGCGAGCCCGACGAAATGCATCGCGAAGAGCGTCCAGCCCGCGGCGATGGGGCCGTAGAGGGGTTCGATGAATGTTCCGATGAGCAGGATGTAAACCGGGAGGCGGGCCGAGCAGCTCATGAACGGGGCCATGAGGATGGTGGCGAGCCGGGCTTTCGGGTCCGGCAATGTGCGCGCCGCCATGATGCCCGGAATGGCGCAGGCGTAGCTCGAGAGGAGCGGGACGAAACTGCGGCCGTTGAGCCCGCACCAGGCGAAGAGTTTGTCCACGAGGAACGCGGCGCGCGCCATGTAGCCGGTGTCCTCGAGGAGGGCGATGAAGAAGAAAAGAATTAGGATTTGCGGCAGGAAGACGAGGACGCCGCCGACCCCCGCGATGATGCCGTCGCAGAGGAGGCTCTGCAGGATGGGTGTGGATTCCAGTGCGGGGCGGGCGAGGTCTTGGATGCCCGATGCGGCGGAATCGATGAGGTCCATGAGCGGGCCGGCCCAGGAGTAGAGGCTTTGGAAGACGACATACATCACGCCCAGGAAAATGAGCATGCCCCAGAAGCGGTGGAGGAGCAGGGCGTCGATGGAATCGCGGGTGCGGGCGACGGGGCCGTCAGATTCCAGGACGCCATCGAGGATGGATTCCAGGCGGCGGTAGTGGAGGACGGCCTCGGCCGAGCCGGGGTTGAGCCCCATGCGGCGGATTTCGCGGTGGGTGGAATCGACCATTTTTTTCAGGCACGCCTTGTCGGCGGCCTGGCAGGCGAAGGCGCTGTCGGTATCGAACAGGACGCGCAGGGCCTCGGCGCGGGTGAGCCCCGGGGCGTTGCCGCCGAGTCCTTCGCAGAGTTCGCGGCAGCCGGTGGCGATGCATTCCGGCCACTCGAGGCGCGGAAGGGAGCAGGGGGAGGCCAGCGCGGCCGTGATGGCTTTTTTCAAATCCTCGATGCCCCGGCCGCGGGTGGCGACGGTTTCAACAACCGGGATGCCGAGGCGCTCCGACATGAGGGCGGTGTCGATGCGGATGCCGTTGCGGCGGGCGGCGTCGCACTGGTTGAGGGCGATGAGCGCGGGGATGCCGAGTTCGGCGCACTGGGAGACGAGGAGGAGGTTGCGCTTGAGGTTCGTGGCGTCCACGACGAAGACGAGGAGGTCCGGCCGGCGCAGGCCGAGGCGCCCGCCGAGGACATCCATGACCACGCGCTCATCGCGCGAGACGGCGGTGAGGCTGTAGCAGCC
>JBMOIA010000301.1:0-2183 GCA_049317565.1 Terrimicrobiaceae bacterium
GCGTAGGCTGAATCTATGAGCCAAGAGCCCGAACCCTCCGCAGACCTCTCCGGCCTGGAGATGGATTTGCTGCGCTCGCTCCAGCCCTCCTGGGTGAAAGAGTCGCCGCAGCCGCAAAAATTCGCGCACCATGGCGATGTTCATGCGCACGCCGGCAGCGGGAATTTCGAGGCGCGTGAACGGAAGTTTCCGAAACTGAAACCGGTCGGCAGGAAGCCGAATCTCGAAGGATTCAAAAAGGAACGCCCGCAGGGGGCATCGCGCTTCGGGGGGCCACAGGCGGGTCCGCGTGAGGGCGGGGGAAGGAGATTTGGTGCCGGTCCGCGCGAACCGAGGGAGCCCCGCGAGCCGCGTCCACAGCACCTGGAGGGATGGGAGGTCCTGTTTGTTGCCGAGGAGCGCGGTGTCGAGGGGCTCGTCAAACAAATCAAATCGAACGCCAAGGCCTATGCGCTTTTCGACCTGGCACGGTTGGTGCTCGAAAAATCCGCGCGCTACCGGGTCGCGTTCAAGCGGACTGCGGGACCGCCGTTGTTCCGTGTGGTGGCGGACTCCACGCTGTGGCTTTCGGAGTCCGAGGCGCTGGCGCATGCGGTGGCGGTTTGCACGGAGACGCACTACCGGCGCGAGCGGGTGGCGGTGGAACCGCCGAAGGGCGATTTTCCCGCCGTGGCGCAATGCGGGATGAGCGGCGTGTTTCTCGGCCCGCCGAACCACCACGATTACCAGCTCAAGCTGCGCAAGCTCCACGCTGAGCGGTTTTCGAATGTGCCATTCGAGGTTTTCAAATCCCGTGTGCGGACGGTGCGCGACGAGGAATCGCTTGCGAAATGGCGCGAGGAGCAAAGTTTCCAGGATGTGTTCCATCCCGCCGAGGCGCCCGAGGGCGATGGCGCGGAACCGCTGCGCAGCCTTGCCGAGGTCGCCGAGCATTTCCGGAAAAACCACGCCGCTGCCGCGGTGGACAATCCCGGCGACGAATTTGAAACTCCCGGTTCACCCGTGGTGAACGATTCCGCGCCGCCGGTGGTGGGCTTCGTGCGCGCCGAGTTGGACAAGCTCATTCGGTTTCCGCTGCCGCTGGCGCATTCGCTCGGCAGGCAACTCGGTGCCGGCGGGCTGCAGATTTTCAAGGCGAACGAAAACATCACCTACATTTCCGCGGCGCGCCCCAAGCCGATCAACCGGGAGACGACCGCGGTCTCGGCAGGTGCGGCAGCGATCCTCGATTACCTCGAGGCCAACGCCTCGACCCCGCGCGCGAAACAATGGCAGGACCTCCTCGCTCTGCCTCGCCCCGATTCGGCGGAGGATGCAGCCCAGCGCGAGTCTGTCGTCCTGCGCGACCTTTACTGGCTCCTGCAGCAGGGGCATGTCATTGATTTCGCCACGAAAAACTTGCAGGCCGCCCGCCGCCCCGCTCCGAAAAAACCTCAGCCGCCGAAAGTCGCAGCAACCGTGCCTCCCGCTGCCGCACCGGCGCCGGAGGTTCCTGTGGAAGCCGAGCCGGTCAGCGAAGTTTTGCCGGAGACTCCCGTGGAGCCGGAAGCTGCGCCCGAGGCCGAAGCTCAGGCTCCGAGCGACTCGTAGAGCGCCTTCGTTTTTTTCGCGATCGCCGACCAGGAGAAGACATCGGCCGCGCGTTTCCGCCCGGCTTCGCCGAAGGCCTTTTGTTTTTGCGGGTCGGCCATGACCGCGTTGATGCGTTCCGCGAGGTCGCGGGAAAATTTTCCGGGGTTGAGGGGTTCGAACGGACTCTCGGACATTTGCTCGACGGGCACGAGGTAGCCGGTGGTTCCGTCCACAACCACCTCGGGGATGCCTCCCACGGCGCTTGCCACGACGGCGCGTCCGCAGGCCATGGCTTCGAGGTTGATGATGCCGAACGGTTCGTAAATCGACGGGCAAACGAAAACGCCCGCGTGGCTGTAGAGTTCGATCTTTGAGGCGTTGTCGAGCATCTCGCCGATCCACACGACCCCGTCGCGTGTGCGCTGGGCCGCGGCGACCGCCTGTTTCATTTCCTCAGCGATCTCCGGCGTGTCCGGCGCCCCGGCGCAGAGCACGACTTGGAATCCGGGGTCCATGAATTGGATCGCATTGACGAGGTGGATGATTCCCTTCTGGCGCGTGATGCGGCCGAGGAAGAGCGCGTAGGGTTTGGAGGGATCGATGCCGAATCG
>JBMOIA010000302.1:0-2179 GCA_049317565.1 Terrimicrobiaceae bacterium
GGCCGTCAGGACGCTGGCTTCCTTTTCAAAATCCGTTCCCTTGCTCCGGACAGCCCCCTCACACCCCCACCCGGCGCATGCACCGCATCAGCGCCTCGAGTTGCAGAAGGCTGGCGAAAACCGACTCGCTGTTCCAACGCTTGCCCAGCAGCTTCATGTGCAGTCCCACAAGAAGCTCGGCGAAACACTCCAGCACCGCAGGCTGGACCGAAACACCGGCCAGGTCGCCCAGGAGCACATTCTCCTTGCCGTTCGGAACCCCATCCACCGCCCCGGCCACCCAATCCAGGAGCCCCCCGACCTCGGCCCTGAAAACTTCCAAATCGATTTCCCCCGGCTCCACATCCCGCGGCACGAGGATGTCCACCAGCATGTGCCCGGCCTCGACGAGGCAGTCCTGCTCCTTCTTCCGCAGGATCGCCCTGTCGAAATTTTCCCAACACTCCAGCACCTCCGGAAAAAACTCCAGCCCCGGTCCGCACCCATCATCCGAGGCCGCTTGGCGCAACCCATTCCGCACCTCCCCCTCATCCAGCACGCGCCACCATCCGGTCCGCTGGGGCTGAGCGCCCACCGCCGGCAATCCGCCCCTCAGCTCCCCCAGCCCCAGCTCGTCGAGCATCCAGCCGAGGTCCACCGAAATCCCCTGCCCGCGCTGCAGTTCGGCCATCGAGGCGATGTAGCCCTTCATCCACTCGACCAGCACCGGCCGCGATTCCGCCCGCCGCGCCGCCTCCCGCGGCGTCAACCCGCCCAGCGCCGGCACCTCGTCATCCATCACATGCCGCAGCCTCGCCTCCAGGCCCTGCCGCAAAACCGCAGCCATGTCGGCCGGTTTTTCACGGAAAAAATTCGTCGAAACCAACATCCCCGAACCGCCTTCGCCTCCTCCCGCGCCGGCACGCTGCTTGGCAAGGTCCGACACCACCTCGCCCTGCAATTCCAACGCCTTCCCGAAAAAAACCTCCACCATCTCCTGCATCGGTCGGAACAATGCCTCGGACAAAGCCGAAATTTCTACCCGGTCAGCGAACACACGCAGATTGCCCCACACAGGCTCCCCGGGCACTCCAGGCACGGACCGAGCCGCCTTCGGCAGCCGCTCCTCGAATGCCGCCGACTCCCCCGTCCGCAGCCAAACATACTCCCTGTGGAGTCCCCGGCGCTTCGCCTCCGCGGCATCCGGCCCAGTCAGGAAAAAATCCGGCCGCCCGTCCACGCCCAGGTCCACCGGCGCCCCACGCCACCGGTAAACCGCTTCGCACTCCTTGATGTCGGAGTTCCACATCTTTTGCTGCGCCCGCCCCGCAAGCTCCGCATCCAACTCCCCAAAAAACTCCCCGGCATGCATCCCCAGCCACTCCGCAAGCGCCGGCCCGCACTCCCCCGGGCCGCCCAGCCGCGCCGCCAACCCCGCCACGAACCCCCGCGCATCATCCAAAAAATGGGGCAGCGGTTGTGCCGACCCGTGAATCCTGTGGAAAAACGGATACTTGCAAGCCCACCCCAGCACCCGCACGCAAGGCACCGCCTGCGATGCAAACGAACGGTCGCAAACCGTGAAAACCCCCTCACCCTCCCGGAACAAATCCACACACTCCACCCGCAAGCCATCCACCACCCGGCGCACCTCCAGAAAAGCGAACCGCGTCCCCGCCTTCAGCGAGGCCACAAACGGCCCGTCCTTCGAAAGCCCCCTCCACCCCGACTCCCTCCAAACCTCGAACAACCGCTTTCCTGCTCCCAGGTCGCGGAAAAAAAACTCGCGGCAGCACGCCGCCCCGAAACGCATGTGGGCCAATTCCCCGTCGGATTCCCTCGGCGGCGTGAGCCTCTCCGACAAAGCCCGCACCCCGGCCACCTCCTTGTAAAAAATCCAGGTCGCGGCATCCACCGCATCCTCGATCTCGAGAAGCGCATCGTAATTCTCCGCCGTCCACGGGCAGAACGGGCAATCCTCCGGACAATCGAAAACCACACCCCGGTTCCTCCCGCATTCCACCGCCGTGATCGCCCTGCCCGCCGCCGGGCACTCGCGCAGCTTGTTCGCTTTTCCCATGCCCCGAGAATCAACGTCGCACCGAAACATCACAAGCCGCCAATGCCAGCCTCCCACACCCCGCAAAATGGCGGAAGGGGCGGGATTCGAACCCGCGGTAGGTTTCCCTACGCTCGATTT
>JBMOIA010000303.1:0-2170 GCA_049317565.1 Terrimicrobiaceae bacterium
CGCGATTGCGCGAGGCGTTGGATGCCGAGGTGCGCGCCGAGCAGGAGAAGGACCGCCTGTATTGGGAACCTCTCAAGCGCGAGATGGAGGAGTTCCGCCGGCTCGAACGACTTTCCCAATGATCGCCGGGATTGATCTGGGGACCACGCACTCGCTGGCGGGGGTGGTGGATGGCGGGTTTCCGGTGCTGGTGCCGAATAGGCATGGCGAGAGGTTGACGCCTTCGGCGGTTTGGTTTCAGGAGGGGGGCAGGGTGGTGGTTGGGAGAGAGGCACTCGCAGCGCGGGCTGCGGATGCGGGGAGGGTGGCGGTTTCGGTGAAGCGGTTGATGGGGCGGCGGACGGCGGAGGCGCAGGGTGCGGCTTGCGGATGCCCTCTGGGAGCGGGTCCCCGGGGCGAGGCCGGTTTGATGGTGGATGGACGGTGGATTTCGCCGGAGGAGGTGTCGGCGGAAATTTTGCGGAGTTTGAAGGGGGACTTGGAGCGGTTTTGCGGCCAGGCGGTGGACCGGGCGGTGATCACGGTGCCGGCGTATTTCAACGATGCGCAGCGATCGGCGACGAAGAGGGCAGGGGAGTTGGCCGGGTTTTCGGTGGAGAGGATTTTGAGTGAGCCGACCGCGGCGGCACTGGCTTACGGGCTGGACCGGTTGGGCGGGAGAGCGCGGGTGGCGGTGTATGATTTGGGTGGCGGGACTTTTGACATTTCGGTTTTGGAATTGAACGGCGGGGTTTTTGAAGTGCTGGCGACGAATGGCGACACGCGGCTGGGCGGGGATGACTTGGATGCGGCGCTGGCGGCGGAGTGGGGAATTGCGGCGCACGAGGCGGAGCGGATCAAGCGCCTGCTCGGCGAGGCGGAGTCGGTGAGCGAGAGTGGGCGCGAATTTTTGAGGACGGAACTCGAGCTTGTGTGCCTGCCGATTATCGAGAGGACGCGGACACATTGCCTGCGGTCGCTATCCGATGCCGAGTTGAAGGCGGGGGATCTCGATGCAGTGGTGCTGGTGGGCGGGGCGACGCGCATGCCGTTGGTGAGGAATTTTGTCGCCGGGGTTTTCGGCCGCGAGCCGGACACGAGCCAGAATCCCGATGAGGCAGTGGCTTTGGGCGCGACGATTCAGGCAGGGGTGCTCTCCGGCGCGGTTCAAAATGTGACGCTGCTGGATGTGACGCCGCTGTCGTTGGGAATCGAAACTTTCGGGGGATTGATGAATGTGATCATCCCGCGCAACACGACGATTCCGTGCAAGGCGGGCGAGATGTTCACGAACGCGGCGGCGAACCAGGCGTCGATGCGGATCACGGTGTTGCAGGGCGAGCGGGAGATGGCGCGCGACAACTGGAGGCTCGGCGAGATGGAGGTGGCGTTCCCGCCGGCTCTGAAGGGGCAGGCGCGCGTGGGCGTGCAATTCGCTATCGATGCGGACGGAATCCTCGAAGTTTTGGCCCGCGACACGGCGACGGGGAAGGACATGGTTTTGGAAATCCGGAGTGCGGTGGAATTGTCCGATGAGGCGGTGGAAAAAATGCTCGGCGACGCGCTCGACCATGCGTTCGAGGACATGGACGAGCGGGTTTTCACCGAAGCGAAGATGAAAGCGGAGGAAATGCTACCCGCCGTGGAAGCCGCTCTGGAAGCGCTTGGCGGGGCGGTGGACGGGGAGACGCGCGTGCAGGTTTTGGAATTGAGTGCGAAAGCGCGCGAAAGCCTTGCAGCGAAAAATGCCGCAGATTTGAAAAATCTTTTAACGGAACTGGACCGCGCCACCGAACCGCTCGCAGCGATGCTCGTCGAGCGGGCGATGGGCGGGAGGGTTTAGGGATTTTGGTTTCGTTTGCCGCTCGGTTTGATAAGGAACGCCAGTGGGCCTATCCTATTGCATGTTGACACTTTCGAACCCCAGGTTGCCGGACAAAAAACCGCTCGATGTCGAGGCGTTGGCGGACAGTGGGGCCACTTACCTGATCATTCCGGACCATGTGCGGTTACAGTTGGCGCTCGAGGAAACGGGCAGGAAAGAGGTCACTCTCGCCGATGGGTCGAGGAAGATGGTGCCGTATGTCGGGCCTGTCGAAACCAGGTTCAAAAACCGCGTTGCCTTTGTTGGCGCCATCGTGATGGGGAATGAGGTTTTGCTCGGGGCGATTCCGATGGAAGACATGGACCT
>JBMOIA010000304.1:0-2167 GCA_049317565.1 Terrimicrobiaceae bacterium
TCCATTGGGACCTCGTCTGCATCCAGCGCCCCGAATACGGCGGCGGCGAAGTCCGCTTCGACGGCAAGCTCATCCGCAAGGACGGCCTCTTCACCCTCCCCGCGCTGAAAAAACTCAACCCCGCCCACCTCCTCGGTAAATCCCACTGACCGGCCGCAAATTTTCAATTGACGCCCGGAATCGCCCGCCTACCCTCCGCCCTCCAACTTATGTCGAAAAAGTGCAGCATCACAGGGGCCAAGCCCGTTCGCGGATCCAAAATCCACCGCCGCGGCCTTGCCAAGAAAAAGGGCGGCATCGGAATGCACGTCACCGCCGTGACGCCGCGCTACTTCCAGCCGAACCTCAAGACCAAGCGCGTCTGGGTTCCCGAGTTGAAAAAATTCGTCACCGTCAAGGCGACCGCCCGCGCGTTCAAGACCATCACCAAGAACGGCGCCTACAGGACCCTCGCCGCCGCGGGTCTCGTCAAATAACCGCCCCCGGCTTTCCAAGCGGTCCGGATCGCAGGTGACAAAACCGGTCCATCCGTGACACCTTCCGGCATGCCATTGTTGGAAGTCGAAAACCTCTGCACATGGTTCCCCGTTCGGGGAGGCGTGCTGCGCCGGAAAATCGACGATTTCCGCGCCGTGGATGGCGTTTCGTTCAGTATCGAAGCTGGAAAAACCGTGGGCCTCGTGGGCGAAAGCGGCAGCGGCAAGACGACTGTCGGACGCACCATCCTTAAACTCATCCCCGCCACTTCGGGCAGCGTGCGGTTCGCTGGACGCGAGATTCTGCCGATGACCGAACGCGAATTCCGCCCGCTGCGCCGCAAGATGCAGATGGTTTTCCAGGATCCCTACGGCTCGCTCAACCCCCGCTTCACCATCGGCGAAATCGTCGGCGAGGCGCTTGAAATCCATTTCCCCGCCATGTCGAAAACCGACCGCGCCGACCGCGTGGCGGAACTCCTCAAACTTGTCGGACTCCAATCCGACATGGCTCGACGCTACCCGCATGAATTCAGCGGCGGCCAACGCCAGCGCATCGGTATCGCCCGAGCGCTTGCGGTCGAACCGGAGTTCATCGTGTGCGACGAACCCGTCAGTGCGCTCGATGTCAGCGTGCAGGCGCAAATCGTGAATCTCCTCCAGGACCTGCAGGAGCAATTCGGCATCGCCTACCTGTTCATTGCCCACGACCTTGCGGTGGTGGAACACATCAGCGACCATGTGCTCGTCATGCACCGGGGGAAAATCGTGGAATCCGCGCCCGCCGAATCCATCTACAACGACCCGCGCCACGAATACACGAAGTCGCTCCTCGCCGCGGTCCCGTCGCTCTCCTGATGCACCCGCTGCTGCGCCACTTCCTTCGGATGAATTGGACGCTGTTCGCGCTGATGATCGCACTGCTCGCGTTCGGTATTTACGCCATCCACAGCGCGACATGGATGCGCGATCAGGATTTTGCGAAGTCCCAAGTGACGTGGATCCTCGTTTGCCTCCCGGTTTTTTTTCTGGTTTCGCTGATCGACTACCGCTGGGTCCGCTTCGGCGCGATCCCGCTCTATGTGGTCAGCCTGCTCGGCCTCGTCGCCACGATGTTCTTCGGCGAAAAACGCTACGGCGCCCGGAGCTGGATCGACCTCGGCCCGGTCAGCTTCCAACCCTCGCAGCTCGCGATCATCGCAGGAATCATGTCCCTCGCGCTGTTCCTCTCGACCTCGCGGGCGATGCCGGCGTTTTTGCGTATCCTGTGTTGCGGCGCGATCGTCGGCGCCCCGTGGGTGATGATCCTCATCCAGCCGGACCTCGGCTCCTGCATCGTGTGGGTCCCGGTCCTCATGGCGATGATGTATATCGGCCGCATCCCGAAGCGCTGGCTGATCCTCATGGTGGTGATCGGTGTCGCGCTCGTCCCGATCGTGGTGCACTTCGGGCTCAAACCCTACCAATATTCGCGCATCACGACATTCCTGCACCCGGAGGCCGACCCGCTTGGCGATGGCTGGAACATCATGCAATCGCTCATCGCCATCGGCTCCGGCGGCTGGTCGGGCAAGGGCTACATGGCGCCGGACTCCCAAAACGCGCTCGGCTTCCTGCCGCACACGATCGTGCACAACGACTTCATTTTTTCCGTCATGGGCGAACAACACGGGTTCGTCGGCGGGTTCATC
>JBMOIA010000305.1:0-2140 GCA_049317565.1 Terrimicrobiaceae bacterium
CCGCGCGTCATCGAATCCATTCTCTTCGCCTCGCAAAAACCCGTCTCCGCGAAGGAACTCACCGGCTTCCTGAAAGGCGCCGCCGAAGCCGCCAAGGAAAACCCCGCCATCGCCTGCTTCGCCAAACCCACCCGCGCCCAAATCGACGAAGCCATCGCCCAACTCGACGAAGAATACGCCGCCTCCGGCCGCTCGTTCGAAATCCGCGAATCCGCCGCCGGCTGGCAGCTCGTCACCCGCGCCGATTTCGCCCCCTGGCTCCGCCAACTCTTCCCCGAGAACCGCCAGGCCCGCCTCAGCGCCCCGGCCATGGAAACCCTCGCCATCATCGCCTACCGCCAGCCCATCACCCGCGCCGATATCGAAGCCGTCCGCGGCGTGGCCGTCGACGGCGTCATGCAAACCCTCATCGACCGCAACCTCGTCCGCATCGCCGGCCGTGCCGAAATCGCCGGCCGCCCCCTCCTCTACGAGACCACCCAGTTCTTCATGGAGCATTTCGGCCTGAAAAACCTCGACGAACTCCCGAACGCCTCCGAACTCCGCCGCGTCACCCTCCCCACCGCCGCCCCTCCCGCACCCGCCGCCGACGACACCCAACCCGACCTCCCCGCTCCAGAAGCAGACCCATCCGCCCCATCCGAAGGGGGCACAGGCGTCCCGCCTGTGTCAGACACCGACCCCGCCACCTCATCGGTCCCCGAACCCACCCCCGCTTAAAACTTAATTCTTAAAACTTAAAACTCCCTTCCATGTCCTCTCTCGCCGAACTTCGCGAAAAAATCGACGCCCTCGACACCGAGCTCCTCCGCCTTCTCAACGAGCGCGCCGCCCTCGCCCAACAAATCGGCGTCGTCAAAAACCGCGAGTCCCTCCCCATCTACTCCCCGGACCGCGAGATGAAGCTCCTCCGCAGCCTCGTCGAACGCAGCTCCGGCCCCCTCCGCCCCGAAGCCATCAAGGCGATCTATCGCGAAATCATGTCCGCCTCCCTCTCTCTCGAGAAGGATGTCGTCATCGCCTGCCTCGGCCCCTCCGGCAGCCCCACCCACCAAGCCGCCGTCTCGAAATTCGGCTCGAGCGTCCGCTACGCCCACACCCTCTCCATCCCCGAAGCATTCGAACTCGCCGCCAAGGACGAGGCCGACTGCGCCGTCGTCCCGCTCGAGGACCCCGTCCACGGATTCATCAACGCCACCCTCGACGAACTCGCCTCCACCGAACTCGCCGCCTGCGCCGAGATTGCCCCCGATTCCGATGCGGATGGCAACCCCTCCGCCGCGCGCTTCCTCGTCCTCGGCCGCCAGACGAACGCCCCCTCCGGCGGCGACCAGACGATGATCATGCTCCGCATCGAAAACAAACCCGGAGCCCTCGTCGCCGCCCTCGAGCCGTTCAAGGAACTCGAAATCAACCTCGCCCACCTCGCCAGCCGCCCCGCCATGCGCGGCAGCAACGACACCTTCTTCTTCGTCCAGGCCGACGGCCACAGCCAGGAAATCCGGAATTCCGAACTCCTCCGCGAACTCTCGAAAAACTGCCGCGCCGTCAAAATCCTCGGCAGCTACCCGAAGCCCGCCGCGTGACCAGCTTCCTCGAGAAAATCCTCGCCGATGTCCGCGCCGAACTCGCCGCGGCCATGGAAAAAACACCCGCCACCGAGCTGCGCGCCCGCCTCGCCGACGCCCCGCCCCCGCGGGATTTCCACGCCGCCCTCGCCGCCCCGGGCTTCGGCCTCATCGCCGAAATCAAGGAACGCTCGCCCAGCGTCGGCCCCATGCGCCCCGAAAATGTCTCCGCCGCCCCCGCCGCCTACGCCGCCAGCCCCATCGTCCGCGCCGTCTCCGTCCTCACGAACCACACCCACTTCGGCATGGGCATCCACCGCCTCGCCGCAGTCCGCGCCGCCGTCCCCCAGCCTGTCCTGAGGAAGGATTTTTTCCTCGACGACTACCAGGTCCTCGAAGCCCGCGCCCACGGCGCCGATGCCATCCTCCTCATGGCGAATGTCCTCGACACCCCCGCCATGGCCCGCCTCCACGCGCTCGCCCTCTCCCTCGGCATGGAAGCCCTCTTCGAAATCCACACCGCCGCCGAAATCGCCTCCCTCCCCCCCACCGCCCGCATCGTCGGCATCAAC
>JBMOIA010000306.1:0-2122 GCA_049317565.1 Terrimicrobiaceae bacterium
GCTACACGCAGCGCGCGACCTCGCGGCCGATGATTCGCAACCCCTCGCGCACCGTTTCGTCGGACATGGCCACCGAAATCCGCAGGCACTCGTGCCGATGGCGCCAATCGGGCTCCAGGTCGCCGAAGAAAAAATACTCGCCGGGCACGACCAGCACGCCATCGGCCTTGAGGTCGCGGTAGATTTCGCGCGAACCCTTTTTCGCGCCCTCGATCCACAGCCACAGGAACAGCGCGCCTTCACATTCGTGGATCGCATACGGCGACCCGTCGGGGAAAAACTCCGCCACCGCTTCGAGCGCGAGATCCCGTTTCCTAAGATAATAGGGCCTCACCACCTCACGGCTGAGCCGGGTGATTTCTCCGCTCGCGATCAACGGCCCCGCAATCGCCTGCCCGAAATTCCCGTTCGCCAATCCCGTCACCGCCATCATCGACGCCACGGCCGACGCCACCTCGGGCGGTCCCACCACGAAGGCCGTCCGCGTCCCCGGCAGGCCGAATTTCGAGAGGCTCATCACATGCACCGTCCTCTCCGTCCACAGCGGTGAGGCTTCGCCAAAAACAATCCCGGGAAACGGCCAGCCGTAGGCGTTGTCGATGATCAATGGAATTCCCCGCTTGGCCGCGAGCGCCTCGAGGCGCCTCAGTTCATCATCCGAAACCAAATTCCCGCTCGGGTTCGTCGGCCTGGACACACACATCGCCGCCACATCGGGACCCGGGTCGAGGGTTTCGAAATCGATGTGGTATTTGAACCGGTGCGGACCCGTGCGCGAGATGCCCGGTTTTTTCGCAGCAAACATCCCCTCCTCCAGCGCCTGGTTCGCGTAGCCGATGTATTCAGGCATCAGCGGGAACAAAATTTTTCCCATGCTGCCGTCCGCACGCCGCCCACCGAAGAGGTTGAACAAAAAATAAAATGCCGTCTGCCCGCCGGGAGTCACCGCGATGTTCTCCGGCCCCACCGGCCAGCCGAATTCCTTTTGCAACAACTCCGCCAGCGCCCCGGCCACGGCGGCATTCCCGCGAGGCGGGTCGTAGATCGCCAGCGTCCGCCGCAACACCGCCGGATCATCCACGATCTCCCGCATCCTCCGCGCCCACAGGGCCTCCATTTCAGGAATGTGCGCCGGGTTGCCGCCGCCGAGCATGAGCGGCGCCGGACCACTCCCCGAGAGCGCCCGCCCGAGGTCGTCCATCAACTGTTCAATCCCACTTCCCCCCGCGAGCCGTTTGCCGAGTTCCGAAAATTCCATTCCCCGATGCAACACCGCTTCGCTCCGAAAATCCCGCCGATTTTTCCCGTCTTGAAAACCGCCACCCCCTCGGGCACCCTGCCCGGTCTAATGGTTTCCACGGAAACACTCCCGGCACACCGCGTGCAGCCTCACACTCCATGAACCTCACAGTTCCCGCCCGCGCAAACGGGGCGCTGATCAACGAACTCCACCAAAGCTGGCTGGCCGACCGCCACTCGGTGACGCAGGAATGGGCGGCATTTTTCGAGGGCTTCGAACTCGGCCTCGCCCGTTCGGAGGAACAACCCTCCGGCCCCTCCGCGCCAGCCTCCCCGCTCCAGGCTCGGGTGGACGAACTCGTCCGCGCCTACCGTGACACCGGCCACACCGCAGCCCACCTCGATCCACTTTCCAAAACAACACCCGCGAACCCCGCGCTGGAACCCGCCGCGTTCGGCTTGTCCGAATCGGACATGGGCGAAACCGTTTCCTGCCGCCTCTTCCAGAACGGCCGCCCGATGCCGCTCCGCGAAATGGTCGAGGGCCTCCGGAAAACCTACTGCGACACCCTCGGCGCCGAATTCACCTATATCCAGGACCCCGCCATGCGCGAGTGGGTCGCCGACCGCATCGAAAACCGCCGCCGCCCGGATCGCAACGACCCTGCCGTCCACCGGGACATCCTCCGGCACCTCATCGAGTCGGAAACCTTCGAGTCGTTCATCCACGCGAAATTTGTCGGCCAAAAACGCTTCTCCCTCGAGGGTGGCGAGGCGCTCATGGTCGCCCTCAACGGCATCCTGGATTCCTGCCCGCGCTCGGGCGTGCTCGAAATCGTCATGGGCATGGCCCACCGCGGCCGCCTCAATGTCCTCGCCAACT
>JBMOIA010000307.1:0-2120 GCA_049317565.1 Terrimicrobiaceae bacterium
GTGTGTAGGAGGCATGGATACCGCAGGCGCGCAGGGCGGCATTTTGGAAAACCGGGGAGCGCGAGTGGGCGATGGGATCGCCGAAGACGCCCAGCCGCACCGGCGGGTCAAACGACGCCGCCATGGCGGGATTGGCGACCAATTCCCCCGCTTCGATAATCTCCGGCGCTTGCATGGAGTGCCCAACAAAGCAGGCGCGCCGCGGCGGCGCAAGGCACGACACCGCCCCTGTCCGCCGCTTTTCGGCGTTGAGCGGGGCGGGAGAGCCATGCTTTAAGGGGAATGCCCCATGCCGAAACCAACCACTCCCGCCACAATCGAATGATGCCGCGCCGTGTTTTTGTCTCCGGCGCCGCGTTGATTGCGGGAGGCTCGGATTCCACCAGAAAAATCTGGGACGCCCTGCGTGCAGACTCGGTTTTGGACCAACCCGCCCCCGAGGATGGCCGCCTGGCGGAATTGGCGGAAATCCCATCCGGCGACGCCTCGATCCTCGCCCGCCACCAACTCCTCGCTCTCGCCGTTGCAGAAAAGGCGTGGTCGCTGGCCGGGCTGCCCAGCGCACGCAACCGCCTGAGAGGCGAGGGACCGAAAACCCGCCATCCGCGCATCGGCTGCGTGGCGGGAACTTCCTCGGGGAACCTTGCGGCGATGGAGTCGGAACTTCCGGCCAAAAAATTCCACCCCTATGCGATCACACGCTGGCGGGGAAATTCGGTCGGGGCCGCAGTGGCGCTCCGCTTCGGCCTCGGCGGGTGTGATTTTTCCATCAATGCCGCCTCGGGAACCGGTGCGCAGGCGGCTTTCCTTGCGGCAACCCTTGTTCGCCACGGGCTGGCGGATGCGGTGGTGGCGGTGGCGGCCGATCCCCTTCCAACACCGAGGCTGCTCCGCGCCATGGAAAGCAACCACAGTGTTGCGCCCGGCAACGCCGCCCGTCCGCTGGGACCGGGGCGTCGCGGCATGAGCCCCGCCGAGGGGTCGGCCTGCCTCGTTTTTGAATCCGAAGAACACGCCGCCAGCCGCGGCGCGCAGCCGCTTGCCGAGTGGCTCGGCGGGGCGGCGGCGAACGAGTCCCACCATCTTCTGGCACCAGAACCCGGTGCGAATGTGTTGAGCGAATTGATTGAAAATCTGCTGCAGGACCATCCTCGGCCGGATTGGGTTTCGCTCCACGCCACAGGCACACCCCGCTTCGATGCCGTGGAGGTGGATTGCTTGAAGCGGGTTTTCGGCAGCGCCCTGCCTTGGATTTCCGCCATCAAGCGCACGACCGGCCACGCGCTCGGGGCTTCGGGGTTGATCGAAGCGGCACTCGTTTGTGAAGGCTTGCGCCGCGGGGAAGTCCCCCAATGGCCGGCGGACACCGACCCCGCGCTGGGGCTCGAGGCGTTGCGCCCAGAAATTTCTCCCTTGCCGCGCGTGGCGCTGCAGCTCGGTCAGGGCATGGGCGGTGCGGTGGCGGCCAATGTGTTTTCGGCGGCCGGCTCCGTTCCGTAGAAATTTTTCCCGATCTCGATTTTCGGCCGGCCGTTCGAGGTCCGCCATTTATTCGAGTCGCGCAGCGAGTAAATGCAGCCGCAGTATTCCTGCTGGTAGAAATTTTCGCGTTTGGAAATTTCCAGCATGCGCTGTGCGCCGCCGCCCTTGCGCCAGTTGAAAGTCCAGTAGGAGAGCCCCGGGTATTTCGCCGCTGCGCGCTCGCCGCAGCCGTTGATCTGGTCCATGTCCTTCCAGCGCGAAATGCCGAGGCAGCTCGTGATCACGGGGAAGCCGTTCTCGTGGGCGTGGAGGGCGGTGCGGTCGAAGCGCATGTCGAAACACATCGTGCAGCGCCGGCCCTTCTCCGGCTCCCACTCCAGACCCTTCGCGCGGGCGAACCAGTTGTCGGTATCGTAATCGGCGTCAATGAACGGAACCCCCTCCTTTTCGGCGAAGCGGATGTTCTCGGATTTGCGCAGTTCGTATTCCTCCCGCGGATGGATGTTCGGGTTGTAGAAATAAATCGTGTAATCGATCCCCGAAGCCGACATCGCCTCCATCACCTCACCCGAGCAAGGCGCGCAGCAGGAATGCAAAAGCACTTTCCTGTGCCCACCGGGAGGCGTGAGGATCGGACG
>JBMOIA010000308.1:0-2114 GCA_049317565.1 Terrimicrobiaceae bacterium
TGGTCCTGATCCCCGTGTTCCTTTTCGTGGGCGTCATCGAGGTCGTCTCGATGGCCTTCCGCCCGGTCTCCCTCTCGCTCCGCTTGTTCGGCAACATCTTCGCCGGCGAGACCCTCCTCTCCACCATGATCGGCCTCGGCAAGCAACTCGGCGTCCCCGATTGGATCTCCTACATCATGTCGATCACGGTCCCGGTTCCGTTCTATTTCCTCGAACTACTCGTCGGTCTGCTCCAGGCGACCGTGTTCATGCTCCTTTGCGCCGTTTACATCCAGCTCTCCACTTCGCACGACGAGGAGGAAGGGCACTGACACTTTCCCGGCCGGGACCGTGGCAAGACTGCGGGCGGCGGGAACAACCAAAACAAAACACATGATACCACAACTCATCGCAGAAGCCGCCGCCACAGCGGGCGGCATCACGGGCAGCTTCACCCTCGCCATCGCCGGTGCGGGCGCCGCCCTCGGCATCGGAATGATCGGGGCCAAGGCCGTCGAGGCCGTTGGCCGCAACCCGGGCGCCTCCGGAAAAGTGCTCACCCTGAGCATCATCGGTATGGCCCTCTCCGAAGCCATCGCGATTTACGCGCTCATCCTCGCCTTCGGGGGACGCTAAAAAATCCGCCGCCGGGGCCGCGCGGCCATCCCGCCGGCCCCGCGGCACAATCCACAAAAAACCGAACCCGATTTTTTCATGGAAACCGTTACCCAGCTCCTTACGACCTTCGGCGTCGCCTGGCCGAAATTCCTCGCCCAAGTCATCCTTTTCCTCACCGTTTACCTCATCCTGAAAAAATTCGCCTTCGGTCCGATCATCGCCGTTTTCGAACAGCGCCGCCGCACGATCGAAGAAGCCCAGGAGAACGCCGAAAAAATCAAACGCCAGCTCGCCGAGTCCGAACTCCGCTGCCAGGAAATCCTCAAAAAAGCCAACGCCGACGCCCAGCGCATCATCGAGGAGGGCCGCGCCTCCGCCGAGGCCCAAACCCAGAAAAACCTCCAGCAGGCCATCAAGGACGCCGAGGACATCATCCAGAAGGCGAACGAAAATGTCGAACTCGAGCGCGCCCGCATGGTCGCCGAGGTCAAGAGCGAGATGGTCAGCCTCGTCGTGGACACCACCGCCAAGGTCGCCGGCAAGATTCTCACCAAGGAGGACCAGGACCGCCTCGCCTCCGAAACCACCCGCCAGCTCGCCGCCTGACCGTCCCATGAAACTCAGCCGCGAAGCCCGCCGCCAAGCCACCGAACTCTTCCGGTTCTCCATGGCCGACGGCCGCCTCGACGAGTCCCGCCTGCGCGCCGTGGCCGATGGCATCGTGGAGCGCAAGCCGCGCCAGTATGTGCAAATGCTGAAATTCCTCACCCGCCTCGCCCGCCTCGAGACCGCCCGCCACCGCGCGGTCATCGAAAGCGCCGAAGAACTCTCCGCCCCGGTCCGCGAGGGAATCCTCTCCGACCTCACCCGCCGCTTCGGCCAGCTCGACTCCGAATTCCGCCAAACCCCCGCCCTCATCGGCGGCCTCCGCGTCCGCGTGGGCAGCGATGTCTGGGACGGCAGCATCCAGTCCCGCCTCGAAGCCCTGAAAAACTCCTGAACCGATTTAAAAAACCATGAGCAACATCGTCCTCGAACTCGAAGAAAAAATCGCCGGCATCAAAAGCCAGGCCGCCCGCCAGGCCAATGTCGGAACCGTCCGCGAAATCGGCGACGGCATCGCCCGCATCGAAGGCCTCAGCGCCGCCAAGCTCAACGAAATGGTGGAATTCCCCGGCGGCATCATGGGCATCGCGCTCAACCTCGAGGAGACCGAGGTCGGCACCATCCTCCTCGGCGACTACACCCGCATCCGCGAGGGCGACGAGGTCAAGACCACCGGCAAGCTCCTCTCCGTCCCCGTCGGCAAGGGCCTCCTCGGCCGCGTCGTCAACGCCCTCGGCGCGCCCATCGACGGCAAGGGCCCGATCCCGCACGACACCACCTACCCGGTTGAAAAAATCGCCCCGGGCATCATCAAACGCCGCTCGGTCAGCCAGCCCGTCCAGACCGGCATCATGAGCATCGACGCCATGATCCCGATCGGCCGCGGCCAGCGCGAACTCATCATCGGCGAC
>JBMOIA010000309.1:0-2109 GCA_049317565.1 Terrimicrobiaceae bacterium
CACGCCTGGGTCGAGGTTCTCGTCCCCGGCATGGAATGGGTCGCACTCGATCCCACCAACAACAAATGGCGCGGCGAACAGCATGTCTCGGTCTCGTTCGGCCGCGATTGCATTGACGCCGCCCCCGTCCGCGGCACCTTCAAGGGTTCCGCCTCGCAAAACATGAAGGTGCATGTGACGATGCGCCGCATCGAAGGGAAACCATGAAACTCCGGATCACCAAGGAAACGACATACTCCTACGCGCAGCCGGTTTCGTTCGGCCCGCACCATGTCCGCGCCTTCCCCCGCGCCGACCTCTCCGTGAATGTCGAAAAAATCTCCTTCACCACCGGCGCCGGCGGCGATGTCCAGTTCCGCCAGGACCTGTTCGACAATCACATCGCCTACTGCTTTTACCCGAACCCCTCGGACACGCTCTCATTCTCGCTCGGGCTGGAACTCGAAGTCCGCGAAAAAAACCCGTTCCACTTCCTGCTCGATTCCGGCGGCCTGCAAATCCCGCCCGCCTACAAAGCAGACGCGCTCGAAATCCTCTCGCCCTACCTGACCCCCGTTACGGATTGCAAACTCCCGGCACCCCTCGCGCCATCGGCACCGCGTCCGACCGTCGAAACCCTCGTGAACCTCAACTACTGGATCCACGAGAATATCGATTACATCCCGCGCCATGAAGGCGATCCCTACGCGCCGGCCGAGACGCTCGCGAAAGGCTCCGGCACCTGCCGAGACCTCGCCGCGCTCCTCGCCGAATCCCTCCGCCGCAACGGCGTCGCCGCAAGACTTGCGAGCGGTTTCGTCTGGGAAGGGGACAAACCTCAGGAAGACAAGCGCGCCACGGGTTCCATGCACCTCTGGGTCGAAGCCTCTCTTCCCGGCGCTGGCTGGATCGGGCTCGACCCCACCAATGGAGTCCTCACCGACCACCATTTCGTCACCACTGCCGTCGGGCGCCGCCACGCGGATGTCGCCCCGATCGGCGGTGCCTATTACAGCGACCAACCGGTCGAATCGAAAATGTCCTCCACCGTCTCGGTGGTGAAAATCCGGTGAGCCCGGCGAAACCATTCCGCCCCCGCTGTCGTAAATTTATTTGATCCACACGGTATGAAATTCTTCGAAGGCTGCACCTCGCTCATCACCGGAGCGTCCTCCGGGCTCGGCTCCGAATTCGCGCGCCAGCTCGCCCCCTTCGCCCGCCGCCTCATCCTCGTCGCCCGCCGCAACGACCGTCTCGAAGAACTCAGCGCCCAGCTCCGCCACATCCACCCGAACCTCGATGTGCGCGTCTACTGTGCCGACCTCGCCGCCGCCGACCGCCGCCACGCCCTGGCCGATTGGCTCCGCACCGAAAACATCGGCGTCGATTTCCTCGTCAACAACGCCGGCCTCGGCGACCACGGCGAATTCGACTCCGCAGATTGGGACCGCATCCGCGCGATGATCGACCTGAACATCTCCGCCCTCACGCATCTGACCCACCTCCTCGTCGGCCGCATGGCGGCATCCGGCCGCGCCGCCATCCTCAATGTCAGCAGCGTGGCGGGCTTCATCCCCCTCCCGAACATGGCGGTCTATGCCGCCACGAAAGCCTATGTGACAAGCCTCTCGGAAGCGCTCGCCATCGAACTCCGCCCGAAGGGCATCACCGTCACCGCGCTCTGTCCCGGCCCCGTCCCCACCGAATTCTTCGAAACCGCCACACGCCCCGGTGACGGCGATCGGGCCAACCATTTCAAAACCTTCCCCGCGTTTGTCGTGTCCGCACCCGAAGCCGTCCAGGCCGGTCTGGAAGCCGTGGCGCGTGACCGCGCGCGGGTAGTTCCTGGTCCGCTCCTCGCTATGGCGGTGGGGTTCGCCCTCGCCGTGCCGTTCTGCATCGTCCGCCACTTCCTCCGCGCAAAAGCCGCCTCACTTTGAAATTCCAGCCGATGCCAACCTCCACAAAAACCACCACTGTCGACGGGGAGCCCTCGTTCGCCGAGGCCTTCGAACTCATCAATCCGCACCTCTACACAGTCGAGGAACGCATCCGCGCGCAGGCGAAATCGTTCGACCCCGCCGTCGAGGGCTACATCTCCTACATCTGCGGCGCCGGCGGCAAACGCCT
>JBMOIA010000310.1:0-2103 GCA_049317565.1 Terrimicrobiaceae bacterium
CGCCGCGCCAGCAGCCCCAAACTCCTCATCCAAAACAACGCCCTCGTCACAGCCACCAACCCCCGTTCCCTCCCAAACCCGGACCCCGATCCCGCCTGGCGAGGCCGACTCGTCGAGAACGCCGTCGGCGCCGCCCTCCTCCAAGCCCACACCTCACCCGGCACCACCCTCCACTACTGGCGCGACGGCGCGCTCGAAGTCGACTTCGTCCTCGCCGAAGGCCCCCGCCTGCACGCCATCGAAGTCAAAAGCGGACGCCCCGGGAAGATTTCCGGCCTTGCCGCCTTCAAAAAGAAATACCCCCAAGCCACCCCCTTCCTCATCGGCTCCGGCGGCACCCCCCTCGAAGAATTTTTCCAAAACCCCAAAATCACCTAACCCCTCCTTCCAAATCTTTGAAAATCGGAAGAAGCCCTTCCATTTTTCACGCCCCAGCGCGCCATCGCAACTCTTGGAGGTACGACCTTTGCCTTGCTCGCCCCACGCTTCGCAAGCCCGTCGGACCATCTTCTATGTGCTTCCTCGGCAATCCCCTGCACCTCGGTTATGGCATCCGACTCCCGCGGCAAAGCCCGCCCCATTCACTTTCCGTCCTCCGCCACATCCGCCATCACTCCTCGGCGCATCAGCGCCAGATCAGTGTGCATCAGTGTCCATCAGTGGTTGATAATTTACATTTTCAACTTTCCGCTTTTAAGAATTTCCGCTTTGAGCTTTTCAGCTTTTCATAAACCTCCCCATGCCGCCGCGCCACCTCCGCCGGCCCCATAAAATCCAAAATCCTCCCCCGCACCGCCTCCATTTCCGCCACCTCCCTCGGATTCTCCAGCGCCTCCGCGATCGCCCGCGCCAATCCCGCAGCATCCCGCTGCTCCACCACCACACCCGACCCAATCCGCCGCGCATTCTCCGCCATCGCCGTCCCCTCCGCCACGATCCCCCGCACCCCCAACAACTCCGCCTCGATAAACTGATTCCCAAACATCTCCTCCAGCGAAGGCGCCAGCAGCACCGGAATCGTCGAAAGCTCCTCCGCCAACTCCATCGACCCCACCGTCCCGTGCACCAACAACCGCTCCCCCAGCAACTCCCTCAACCCCGCCAATTCCCGCACCTCATACTCCGCCGCCTCCCGCCGATCCCCGAAAATGTGCAACACGCACTTCTCAAAAACCTCCCGCCGCTCCCGCCTTAAAATCCCAAACGCCTCCCGGATCACATGCACCCCCTTCCGCTCCACCACCGTCCCCACAAACGCCAAATGGCCCACCCGCCGCAGCCGATCCACCGGAATCTCCAGCAACCGCGGATCGAAAGTGTTCGGAATCTCATGCAAGCGCAAATGCGGAAACGCCCGCGCCAACTCCCCCCGCACATACCCGCTCTTCGCAATCACATACCCCGCCCGCCGCAAAGCCATCCTCTCCGTCCACTCCACAATCCGCTCCCGTGAGAAAAATCCCTCCGCCGGCATCTCCCGATTGATAATAAAAAAACACCCCTGCGCCGTGATCACACTCGGCCTCCCGCAAGCCTGCGCCGCCAGCGCATAGGCATCCTCCGTCCCGTGGGCATGCACCACATCCGGTTCCCAATCCAGCACCGCCCGCCGCAACCGCCGCACATCGAAAAAAAACAGCGTCGTCGACCTCAACCGATCCGGAGCCGCCACAAACCGCACCGGCACCCCCTCCACCTCGCACTCATAATCCCGCGAAGCCCCCGGCACCTGCACCACCAACCGCGCATCGATCCCCGCATGCGCCCGCTGGGCCAGTGCCAAATTCAAAACCCACCTCCCCGGATGCGTCACAATCCTCCCCCGATCCGGATGCCCCTCCGGCAAAGGCAAATTGCAAAGATGAACAACACGCATCCCGTCGAAAGATTGTTCAACTTCGCACAAGCGTGAAATGAAATTCTCCATCATCACGCCGAGCCACAATCAGCTCGACTGGCTCCGCCTCTGCATCGCCAGCGTCCGCGACCAAGCTCCGCCCTCGACTCTCGACTCTCGACTCTCGACACCTTCAATCGAGCACATCATCCAAGACGCCGGCACCCCCGGCATCGAAGACCTCGCCCGCGAACTCGGCGCCGAAT
>JBMOIA010000311.1:0-2100 GCA_049317565.1 Terrimicrobiaceae bacterium
CGGACGCTTTGATCCGCCCCCCATGGCGCGCTCGCCCATGATGATGGCTGCCGACTCCGCCCCACTTCCCGAACTCGACATCCAAGGCGGCGAGACTGTCATAGGTCGCGATGTCGTCATGCAGGTCGAGTTCCGCCCGCAATAATCCGTAGCGGCGGCCGCTCCGTCCGGTAGGATCGGTTGCCCGGCGACCGACCGTCACCGCAAACTCAGCTTTCCGGTTTCCGCTTTCCGGTCCTATAAATCCCATCCCATGTCCGCCCCGAAGCTCACCCCCATGATGCGCCAATACCAGGACATCCGCCGCGAGCTTCCCCCCAACACCCTCCTCTTCTTCCGCCTCGGAGACTTTTACGAAATGTTTTTCGACGACGCCCGCGAAGCGTCCGCCCTCCTCAACGTCGCCCTGACCAAACGCGGCGACATTCCCATGTGCGGCGTGCCCTACCACAGCGCGCGTGCCTACGTGGCCAAACTCGTCGAAGCCGGCAAACGCGTCGCCATCTGCGACCAAGTCGGCGACGTCACCCCGGGCAAACTTGTCCGCCGCGAAATCGCCCGCATCCTCAGCGCCGGCACCCTCGATGACTTCGGGCTCGAAGAAAACCGTCACAACTACCTCGCCGCGGTCTGCCCGGGCAAAAAAAACCACGGCCTCGCTTGGCTCGATCTCAGCACCGGCGAATTCCGCCTCGCCGAAATCGACTCACCCGCGCAACTCGCCGACCAACTCGCCCGTCTGCAACCGAGCGAACTCCTCGTGCCCGACCGTGACGACGCGCCCGCGGATCTTCCCGTGCCACCGACCCCGCACGACGCTTTCGCCTTCGACCTCACCCAAGCCACCGACCTCCTGCGCGACCATTTTCGCGTCCAATCCCTCGACGGCTTTGGTTGCTCCGGTCTTCCCCTCGGCACCGCCGCCGCCGGCGCCCTCCTCCATTACATCACCCGCAGTCTTCGCCGCGACGCGCAGCACCTCTCGCCGCCGAAACCCTGGCATGCCTCCGAATACGTTCTCCTTGATGCCGTCACCCAGACCAATCTCGAACTCGTCGAATCCCGCAGCCCCGAAGGCACCAGCCTGCGCGGTGCCATCGACCGCACCCTCACTCCGATGGGCGCACGCCTCCTGCGCGAGTGGATCCTTCACCCGCTCCGCGATCTCGAAACCATCACACGCCGCCAAGACCTTATCGCCGCCTTCCACGATGAACCCGCGCGCCTTGCCGCCGTCCGCGACATCCTCCGCGATATCCGAGACATGGAACGCGCTGTCTCCCGCCTCAGCCTCGCCTCGGGCAACGCCCGCGATCTGGCCGCCCTGAAAACATCACTCGCCCTCCTTCCCTCCCTCCGAGCCGCCCTCGCCGCCAACGAATCCTCCCCGCTCCTCGCCCTCGCCGCGGAGATCCGCACCTTCGATCCGTTGGTCGAACTCCTCACCTCCGCCCTCGTTGACGAACCCCCGCCGACCACCCGCGACGGCGGCATGATCCGCGAAGGCTACAATCCCGACCTCGACGAACTCCGCCGCGCCGGAACCGAAGGACGCCAATGGATCGCCGAATTGCAGGACCGCGAAATCGCCCGCACCGGCATCAAGTCGCTCAAAATCCGCTACAACTCGGTCTTCGGCTACTACCTCGAAATCACCAAATCGAACCTCGCCTCCGTCCCCGCCGATTACACCCGCAAACAAACCACCGCCAACTCGGAACGCTTCATCACGCCAGAATTGAAAGACATGGAAGGCCGCATCCTCGGCGGCGAAGAACGCGCCCGCGCCCTCGAATCGGAAATTTTCGCGCAACTCCGCACCGCCGTGCTGGTCGAACTCGACTCGCTGCAACACACCGCCCGCGCCATCGCGCAGATCGACGCCCTCGGCGGACTGGCCGAAACCGCCCGCACTTTCCGCTACATCCGCCCTAAACTCACCGCGGGCGGAGCGATCAAAATCACCGACGGACGCCACCCCGTGCTCGACCAGACCATGTCCGCCGGCCGCTTCGTGCCCAACGACACCGAACTCGATGCGGAAAGCCACCGCCTCGTCATTTTGACCGGACCCAACATGGCCGGCAAAAGCACCTACAT
>JBMOIA010000312.1:0-2090 GCA_049317565.1 Terrimicrobiaceae bacterium
CGCGGGTGTTGCGATCCGCCTCCCGCGCGGTAAATTCGGGCATGACTTTACGCGCGATTCTTGCGGGGATGCTGGCCATGGGACTTTTTGGATTCGGTCAAAAACTGCGGGCACTGGAGGTGGGCGATGCCGCTCCGGCAATTGTGGCACCCGACCAGGACGGCAAGGATTTCGCCTTTGCCGACACCTACGCGAAGGGAATCACCCTTGTGTTCTTTTACCCGAAGGCCGACACGCCCGGATGCACGGCGCAGGCTTGCTCGCTGCGGGATTCGTTTGCGGATCTCACCGCGGAGAACCTGCAGGTCGTCGGCGTGAGCCGCGACACGCCGGAGGCGCAGCTCGCCTTCCGCAAGAAACACAATCTCCCGTTCACCCTCGTTGCCGACAAGGACGGCAAAGTCGCCGAGGCGTTCGGTGTGCCGGGCATGCTCGGCTTGCCGGTGAGCAAGCGCCAGTCGTTCCTCGTCAAGGACGGGAAGATCGCCTGGAAATCCCCTTCGGCACAGACCGGCGGCCACGCCGCGGAGGTCCAGGCCGCGCTGGACAAGTTGCAGGAAAAGTAGCCGGCGCGCATCCGTGCGTTTTGTAGCGGCGGTCTGCGACCGCCAAATCGAAAACAATAAGGAGGGCCCTGCTTGTCAGGGCCGGGCCGACTCCCTCAAACAAAACAAATCCGGCTCTGACAAGCAGAGCCCTCCTCGCGAAGCGTTTTTTTGGCGCGGGCAATAGTTCTGCAGAATTCGAGAGATAGTCACTGACCGCCGCTACAGCAGGGTTTCAGCGCCCGACGAGGCGCAGGACGATGTCGAGGGATTTCATGTAAAGCTTGTGCCGCCCGGCGCGGCTGAGTTCGCGCAGCAGCGTCTCGTCCAGCTTGCCACGCGGCGCGGGCGCGAGTTCGCGAATTTCCGGAATACCGGGCATGTGCATCGTGGACTCGAAGAACTCGGGGTTCTCGGCGATGCGGAGCCTGAATGTGGCGTCGCCGCAATGGATCGAAACGCTTTCCAACCCACCGCCGGAGCCACTCTCGAGTTCGAGGGCGACCTTGCCCCTGCCGGGGGCGAGGAACGAACGGCCGTCCGGGGCGAGTTCCCATCCGAGGCGGTCGGCGAACCACCCGGCGAGCAGCAATGCGGCGGTTTTTCCCGCCGACCCCGCCGAGATGGAAAGTTTTTCGATGCGGGCCAGACAGGGCAGCGCGGAGGAATGGTCGAACATCCCCGCGAGGGCGAACCTCCAAGGGAAAAGGCGCGTCCAGTTCAGGTCGCAGAGAACGATGCCGTTGTTGTCGCTCGAGGAAATGTGGCGCACGAGCGAGAACTGGTGCGCGGGATTTCTCCACGCGGCGCTGTCGTAAACCACACGGTCCACCCAGCTCCAGAGCTTCTCGTCAAGCGGCTCGGGGAAGTCGGCCTTCCACCACAGGCAAAGCGGGAGATCGGAATCGAGGTGGGAAAACACGATGTTCGGGAGCGCGGCGGCGCTGTCGCCGTCGAGGCGGAAGGTGATTTGCTCGGAACAGATCTGGCGCCCCTTGCCAACGATGTGGCAGTGGGCGTTGATCCACGCCTTCGCGCCGGATTCCTTCGCACGCGGGTTGGCAAGGATGAGGATCGCGCGGCAGGCATGCTTGCCCGCCACGGCGGAAATCATTTCGGTGTCCGCGGCGATCGAGGCGGGGTCCTCGGTGTAAACAACGAAGTTGATGAGCGAGGCACGGGTCTTCGTGTCGTCGCTCGACTCCCAGAGTTTGCCGAGTTCCTTGTCGATCCTGCCGATCTCGACCGGCAGGCCGGGCTCGAAGTCCGCACCCATCAGAGCCGCCTCCACGATGCGCCGTGGCGCTTGATGAGTTCGTCGGCCTGCGACGGGCCCCAGCTGCCCGCCGGGTAGAATGCGAGGTCGTCGTTGCGCGTCCGCCACGCGGCGTGGATGGCATCGACGAATTTCCACGCCTCCTCGACCTCGTCGCGGCGGGCGAAGAGCGTGGCGTCGCCGCTCATGGCGTCGAGGAGCAGGCGCTCGTAGGCCTCGGGCGTGGCCTTGCCGAAACTGGTGCCGTAGTGGAAATCCATTTTCACCGG
>JBMOIA010000313.1:0-2088 GCA_049317565.1 Terrimicrobiaceae bacterium
GGGTTGCGGCGGGCGGCGAAGCCCTGTGCGTAACCGATGCCGGTCTCGATGGGATTTAAAAAATCGCTGTCGATCGCGAGGACGATGTCGGCTTTTTTGAAATCGGGGATGAGGCGGATGCCTTCGCCAAACGAGGCGGCGTTCGCCTGTTCGGCGGCCTCGGGGGCGAGTGGGTCGAACCTTGCCCAGAGCAGGCCGGGGAACCTGGATTCGAGCATCGAGCGCAAGCGCGCACGGGTCGGGGAGTTTTTCGGCTCAGCGAGGATCGCGATGCCTTCGCCGCCGTTTGTGGAGAGGGACTGGATGAAGGCGTCGAATGCGGCGGGGTCGGCGGGCTGGCCTTTTTCGGTGAGCTGCTTCGAGCGGTGTGGGTCGTAGAGGTTGAGAGTTTCGGCCTGAGCGAACGAATCGGTGCCGCCGTTCGAGTAGGGGTGGAGGGGATTACCCTCGAGCTTGGTCGGGCGGCCGTCGCTGGTGGTGGCGATGAGCGGGACGGCGCCGTAGCGGGCGGGCATCGCGGTGGCGTAGTAGAGGAACTTGCCGGGGATCGTGTATTCGACGCCCTTGGTGAAGGGGACGAGATAGGATTCCGGGCGGCGGCAGCCGGTGAGGCCCACGCCGGCGAGGGCGATCGAGGCGCCCATGAGCTTGATGAAGTCGCGCTTCGAGAGTCCGCTGTCCTGGTAGAGTTCCGCGCCACGCGGGAATTCGCGTTGCAGGTGTTTCTCGAATTCGGGATCGCCCTCGAGTTCGCGCAGGCTGCGCCAGATGCGTGGGTTTTTTTCCGGAGCGGGGTGGTGGAAATCTCTCTTCATCGGTGGCAGCCTCCGCAAGTGACGGGCGGGTTGACCTCCCACTCCTCCTTAAATTTCAGGCCGATTTCGCGCTGGGTTTCGCCATTTTCCGGCTTCCAGGCCATGTTGTAGATTTCATCCGGCGGGCGGAGGTGGTTTTCCGGCGCACGGTGGCAATCGAGGCACCAGGACATGCTTTGCGGCTCGTGCTGGTAAACGACCTTCATTTCGTTGACGGCGCCGTGGCAGCTGTAGCAGCTCACGCCGCGGTTCACATGGACGGCGTGGTTGAAATAGGTGTAGTCCGGCACTTGGTGGATGCGGACCCAGTTGACGGGTTGGCCGGTTTTCCAACTCTCGCGGACGGCGGCGAGTTTCGGGCTATCCGCCTTGATCTGCGTGTGGCAGCTCATGCAGGTCTGGGTGGTCGGGACATTCGAGTGCGAGGCGACTTCGACGAAACTGTGGCAATAGCGGCAGTCCATCCCGAGCTGCTGGACATGGATCACATGGGAGAACGGGACCGGCTGGTTCGGCTCATAGCCCACGCGGGTGTATTTCGGCGTGAAGTAATAGGTGATGCCGCCGGCGAGAGCGGTGGCCAAGGCGCCGAGGCAGATGACCACCTTGAGAGGGATCCAGTTCGTCCACTTTGGAAAAAAATTTGCCATCGGGTCAGCGCGCCGGATTCCTCAAATCGATTCCCGGGTTTGGAGGGCGGGAATCGAGGGGGCTGTTGCGCTGAGGCGTCGAGGCGAATACATGTGGGCGAAAACTTGCGCGGTATGTCTCCAAAATCCCAAGGCACTGTCAATAGAATCGCGGAATTCCTGTTGAAAAAATTCCGCAGTGTGCCGGTGTTTTTTTTCTTGCTGGCGGCAGCGTGGGCACAGGATGCGGCTCAGCCGAACCTGCCGGAAGTGGAATTGCGGATCGGTGGGCGCGCTGTGGAGGCCGAGGTGGCCGACGAGGAGCACGAGCGCGCGGCGGGGTTGATGTTCCGCGAAGAACTGGGCACGGACGAGGGGATGCTTTTCGTGATGCCTGCGCCGGGGCCGGCGGGGTTCTGGATGCGCAACACCAAAGTTCCGCTGACCATCGCCTATCTCGACAGGGCGGGGACGATCCTGGAATTGCACGACCTGCAGCCGCACGACGAGCGTGTGGTGCGGAGTGCTTTTCCGAACATCGCGTATGCGCTCGAAATGCCGCAGGGCTGGTTCACGAAAAACAACATCTGGCCGGGCGAGCGGGTCGAGGGGTTGCCCAAGGCTGCGGGGAAGTAGGTGGGGTG
>JBMOIA010000314.1:0-2079 GCA_049317565.1 Terrimicrobiaceae bacterium
CACCACCTTGCGCGCGAGCGGCGCGAGGACTTCCTTCCTCGCCTTCCGGTGCGCCGGATGGTTTTCAAACGCCTCGAGCTTCTCGCGGTTGGCGAACCGCATGATCATCGCCACATCGAACGAGTCGTCCACCACCGGCCGCTCCGATGGCACCGGCCCGCCCGTTCGCAGCGAGTCGAACAACCCGGTCTCCTTTCGCAATCCCTCCGCCGTCCCCACCAGTGCGGCGCGGTCCTCCGCATTCCCCGGCCGCTTCAGCCAAACAAACACCGCATGCTCGATTTCACCGCCCTGCCTCTGCGCGCAACCCGCCGCCAGCAGCGCCAGTGCCAGACACACTCCCCGCACCGCAGAAAAGCCAAGCATCCGTTAAAACTCCACGCGCCTACTTCGGCCTCGGCAGCCCCAGCGACTCGAGCAGGGCCACATAGCCCATGCCCACCGCCATCGCCGCGCCGCAACACAGCAGCATCAAAGCCACCGCCGCCAGCACCACGCGCCAGAGTTCGGCCCGGTGGGTTTCCTTGAGCGCGATCACGCCATAAACAAGGTTGGCCACCGGATACAAATACCCGCCGCAGAGGGGCACGAACTGCAGCACCGAGGACGCCCCGCCGGCATATGCCAGCGCCCGGTAGGTCGCCTCGAAGGGCTTCGTCGCGCCGCCCGACATCATGAGCGCCAGATGCCAGAGGCCGGCGGTGACGAAGGACACCGCGATCAAAATCACCGGCATGAACAACGCCATCACCAAAAAAATCACCACCATCACCGGCGCGGAAACATCCTTCGCGTATTCCCCGAAGAACATCGCCGGGTTCACCATCGACGCCGCGAGTTGGTAGCCCATCGCCGTCATTCCGCTCGCCCACGCTGTCACTGTGTAAAACCACATCGGTTTGGAATACCCGCCCGCGTGCGGCATCGCGCGGAAAGTCTCCACCGGCGCCGTGAAAACCTGCTTCACGCTCTCCACCAGTCCGCCCCAGCCGAGCCGCTCCCACGCTGGCTGCGCGGGCACCTCGGGTTCGGCCGGCGCCTCGGGTTGCACCACATCGGTCGCCGTCGGCAGGTCGGTGAATGTCTCCAAGGGCTTCCAGGTTTCCATCGGCTCCTGCCACGCCAGGTCGCTTGGCAGGAACTTTCCGCTCTTGAGCCCGTCGGCCACCTCCTGCTCCGTGAATTTGCCGAGGTTCTCCCTGTTGCGGTTGATGTGGATCATGGCTGGATTGCCTATCCCCCCGCGCCCGCCGGGACGACAAAAAAATACCGTTTCCGGTGTTGACAACCCTCCGCCCGCCGTGTCCATTGCACGCGTTCACAAACACGCGGGGCCCATCACGGAGCCCGCGGAGTTCGGTTGACAAAGCGTCGCAGGAACTCGTCGAACTTCTTCGTTACGGAATTCCACGAATCCCCGACAAACCACCCCGAGGAGATTTTATCCACCCGGCCCGGGAACATGGGCGGGTGCGAAGTCTTTCAAAGGACTCCCATTATGACAGAAGACCAGCAAAACACCATGGCCGGTGCGGAAGCCCCGCAGGCCGATGGAAATGATTCACCCGCACCGCGCCGCCGGCGCAACCCGCGCATCGGCCGCCCTCGCCGCAAACTCCCGCCGCCTTCGCCGGTCACCGAGGCCGATGTCACCGCATCGCCCGATAGCCACTCGAATGGCTCTGATCCCGAGGCCGCCCATCCCGAAGCGCCTGCCACTCCTGCAGCCGCAGCCCCGAAGCCATCACAGGATTCCCAGCCCGCGCCCGAGCAGCGCCCGCCCCAGCCGGCGGCACCGCCGGTTTTTGCCGATGGCATTGTGGAAGTCTCCGGCAAGGGCTTCGGCTTCCTCCGCGAAGCCCGCCGCAACTACACCCAATCCAACAACGACATCTTCATCACACCCGACATCATCCGCCGCTACAGCCTGCGCGACGGCATGTGGGTGAAAGGCGAAATCCGCCGGGGCAACCGCGGCCCTCAGATGTTCCGCCTCATCGAGATCGAGGGCCAGGACCCCGAGTCCTTCCCGCCGCTCCCCGTCTTCGAGGAGCTCACCACCATCAACCCGAACGAGCG
>JBMOIA010000315.1:0-2075 GCA_049317565.1 Terrimicrobiaceae bacterium
GGGCGGCTTCCATCTGGCCTTTCGGGATGGCGAGGAGCCCGGCGCGGTAGTTTTCGGCTTCGTAGGCGGCGTAGTTGAGGGCGAGGCCAAGCACGCCGGCGGTGAAGGGGTCGAGTTTGATGCCGATGTTGGGGAGTCCGTAGAAGATGATGAGGAGTTGGATGAGAAGCGGGGTGCCGCGGACGAGTTCGATGTAGAGCGTGGCGGCCCAGCGGACGGGGAGGGGGCCGTAGGTGCGCATGAGCGCGAGGGTGAAGCCGAGGAGGACGGCCCCGACCATGGCGAGGAGGCTGACATTGATGGTGACGAGCGAGGCGCGGAGGAGGAGCGGCCAGAATCGTGTGTAGCCGAGCAGGCGGTTCCAGAGCGTGGGCTGTTCGGCGGTGGCGGCGATGAACGCGCGATATTCGGTATCGGGGAGCGAGGGGTCCTCGGGCTGGCCGAGGGTGTCGGCGGCCATGGCGGTCCAGAGGCCCCACCGGGAGAGGATGTCGCGCATTTGGCCGGAGGCAACGACGCGGGCGAGGGCGGCGTTGATGTCCGCGGCGAGTTCGCGGTTGGAATGCGCCACGGCGATGCCGTAGCTGACTTGGCCGAAGGGCGGGCCGGTGAAGCGGAGGTTCGGATTCGCGGAGGCGTAGTATTTTGCGATGGGGTAGTCGAGGAGGACACCGAAGAGGCGGCCGTTGGCGATGTCGGCGTAGGCGTTGACCTCCTCGTCGTAGATTTTGACTTCGACGCCCGGGGTTTTGCGCAGCATGGCGAGGGCGGCGGTTTGGCCGAGTGTGCCGATGGATTTTCCGGAGAGCTGGTCGAGCGAGGTGACGGGCGGGGAATTTTTTCCGACGACGAGCTGTTCGTAGGTCACATAGTAGGGGTTCGTGAAAAGGACTTCGGCGGATTTTTCCGGGGTGATCTCGATGCCGCAGATGACGCAGTCGTAGAGGCCGCGGGCGAGGCCGGGAATGAGGCCGTCCCAATCATTCGGAACGAAGACGGGTTCGCGGCCCATTTCCTCGGCGACGGCTTGGATGATTTCATATTCGAAGCCCGTGAGCTTGTTGCCGGACCCGTAGAAGGCGTAAGGGGCATTGCTGTCTGTGGCGGCCGCCCAGCGGAGGGGCGGAGGGTCTGCGGCGCGGAGAGTGCCGGAGGTGCCGAGGAGCAGGGCGAGGAGGAGTGCGGCGGCGCGGCTCACAGGAACCTCCTGAGGAATCGGCGTGTGCGTTCGTCCTTCGGGTTGGTGAACATTTCGTCCCCGCCGGAAATCTCGGCGATGTGGCCGCCCTCCATGAAAACGATGTAGTCGCTGGCGTCGCGGGCGAAGCGCATCTCGTGGGTGACGACAACCTGCGTCATACCCTCGGCGTCGAGTTCCTTCATGACATGGAGGACCTCGTCCACAAGCTCGGGATCGAGGGCGCTGGTAGGTTCGTCGTAGAGCATGACCTTCGGGTGCATGGCGAGAGCGCGGGCGATGGCGGCACGCTGTTGCTGGCCGCCGGAGAGGTTCGCCGGGTAGCGGTCGTCCATGCCCTGGAGGCCGACCTTGCCGAGGAGGGCGCGGCCGGTTTTTGCGGCCTCCTCGCGCGGGATGCCGCGGACGAGCATGGGGGCGAGCATGGTGTTTTCGAGGAGGGTGCGGTGGGGGAAAAGGTTGAACTGCTGGAAGACCATGCCGACGACCTGGCGGAGGGCGTGGAAGGATTTGTCGATGCCGTGGCCGGCCGGGGTGCCGGGTTGGCGCGAAACGGTGGTGCCTGCGGCGGTGATGGTTCCCGAGTCGAGGATTTCGAGCCCATTGATGCAGCGGAGCATGGTGCTCTTGCCGCAGCCCGAGGGGCCGATGACGGACACCAGGTCGCCTTCCGCGATGGAAAACGCCACGCCTTTTAGGATGGGATTGTCGTCGTAACTTTTCCTGAGGTCTGTGACCTCGAGAATGGGGGGAGGGGGTTGGTTCACGCGGCCGGCGGCTTGGGCGGGGCGGTTTCCGGGGCGGAGTGCTTCGCGCCGACGAAATATTTTTCGACGATGTAGAAGCAGGCGGGGATGAGGAAAATCGCGAGGAAGGT
>JBMOIA010000316.1:0-2066 GCA_049317565.1 Terrimicrobiaceae bacterium
GAGGTTTTTGATGTTGTGGTGGGTGACGCCTTTGAGGGTGATGTGGCCGGTGGGCTTGCGGCGTTTTTTCGGGACGGGGATGGATTTTTTTCCCGTGAGGTAGTCGGCGGTGAGGGAGTTTTTGGCCGAGGCGAAATTTTCGGAGGGGCCGCAGTAGAGGAGGTGTCCGCCTGAGCGGCCGCGGCCGGGGCCGATGTCCACGAGTTCGTCGGCGGCGCGGATGACGGCTTCCTCGTGCTCGACGACGAGGAGGGTGTTGCCCTTGTCGCGGAGGCCGCGGAGGATTTCGATGAGGCGCGAGGTGTCGCGCGGGTGGAGGCCCACGCTGGGTTCGTCGAGGACGAAGAGGGTGTTGACGAGCGAGGCGCCGAGGCAGGTGGTGAGGTTGACGCGCTGGATTTCGCCGCCGGAGAGCGAGCGGGTCGGGCGGTCAAGCGAGAGGTAGCCGAGGCCGATGCGGCAGAGGTAGGCCACGCGGGAGGTGATTTGTTTGTGAACGAGGCTGGCGGAGGCGTCGGCGTGGGGGATCGAGAGGTTTTCGAGGATCGGGAGGAGGCGATTGAGGGGGAGCGCGGAGACGGCGGGGAGGGTGAGGTCGGCGATGCGGTAGTTCAGCGTCTCGGGCTGGAAGCGGCCGCCGTGGCAGACCGGGCAGGGTTGGTAGCTGCGGTAGCGGGAGAGCAGCACGCGGATGTGCATTTTGTAGGCTTTGCTCTCGAGCCAGCGGAAGTAGCCGTTGACGCCATACCACTCGCCGGATTCCCAGGCGTCGTTCGGGGAGAGGCCGGGTTCGCCTTGGATGACGAAGTCCTGGTCGGCTTGCGGGAGGCGGTGGAACGAGCGGTGGATTTCGATGCCGCGCTTGCGGCAGTGGCGGAGGAGGTCGTCCTGGCACTCGGCGGATTGGCCGCTTTGGAACGGGCGGATGACGCCTTCGGAGATCGAGAGCGAGGGGTCGGGGATGACGCGCTGCATGTCGATGCCGATGATGCGGCCGAAGCCTTTGCACTCCGGGCAGGCGCCGAGGGGGGAGTTGAAACTGAAGAGGCCGGGCGAGGGGGGGCGGATGTCGAGATCGCAGGGGGCGCAATGCCAACCGGAGGTGTGGGTTTCGATGCGACCGGTGGCGGGGTCGATGGTGGCGAGGCGGTCGTTGCCGAGGCGGAGGGCGGTTTCGAGGGATTCGGTGAGGCGGGGGGGGACGGCGCTGCGCGCCTGAGGCTTGGGCGCCGACGGAGCGGCGCCCTCCATGGGGTCGGTCACGGGCGGGACGCCCGTGCTACATTCGATTTCGAGGCGGTCTTGGATGACGAGGATTTCGGCGGGGAGTTTTTTGAGGGTGGCGGGTTCGTCGGTGCGGTGGGTTTTTCCGTTGAGCCAGATGCGGAGGTAGCCTTGGCCGGAGAGGAAATCGAAAAAGTCGGTGGGTTTTGTTTTTTCCGGGACCTTGATCGGGAAGGCGATGAGGAGGGATTTTCCGGCGTGGGCGGCGAGGATTTGGCGGGCGATCGAGCCGGTGGTGCCGGGGACGATTTCGTGGTCGCACTTCGGGCAGAAGGCTTTGGCGGCGCGGGGGAAAAGGAGCTTCAGGTAGTCGTTGATCTCGGTGATCGTGCCGACCGTGGAGCGGGTGGTGCGGACGGTGTTCGCCTGCTCGATGGCGATGGCGGGGGGGATGCCTTCGATGCTGTCGGCGAGCGGTTTGTCCATCCGCTCGAGGAACTGGCGGGTGTAGGGACTGAATGTCTCTACATAGCGCCGCTGTCCCTCGGCGTAGATGGTGTCGAAGGCGAGGCTGGATTTGCCGCTGCCGCTCGGTCCCGTAACGACAATGAGCTTCCCGAGGGGAAGCTCAAGGTCGAGGGATTGGAGGTTGTTCTGCCTGGCTCCGCGGAGCCGTATGGAATCCACTCCGTGGAATCAGGCGGGGCTGGTTAGCCCTGCTTGCCGCGCAACTCGTCGGTGCGGAGCAGGACGCGCTGGCGCATGATCTTGCCGGATTTGAACTTCACGGTGGCACGGGCCGGGATGACGACATCGTGCTCGGGTTTGTTCGGGTTGCGGCC
>JBMOIA010000317.1:0-2060 GCA_049317565.1 Terrimicrobiaceae bacterium
CGTCGAACTCTCGAAAGCCTCGCAAAAAGCCAACTGGGCCATCCGCCCGCTCCCGCCGCAGATGGTCGAATACGCGCATAACGACACCCGCTACCTCGTCGAACTCGCCGCCATCCTCGAGGAGGATTTGAAAAAACTCGGCCGCCTCGACTGGTTCACCGAATCCCGCGACCGCATGGTCGCCTCTTCGCGCGAAACAAAGGAACGCGACGAGTCCACCGTCTGGCGCATCACCGGCAGCTCCGCCCTTTCGCCCCGCGCCCAGGCCGTTCTGCGCATCCTCTGGTTCTGGCGCGACGGCGAGGCCCGCTCCTGGGACCGCCCGCCCTTCCACATCATCGGCAATGACGAAATGCTCCGCGTCGCCAAGCAGGTCGCCGAGGGCGGCGCCTTCGCCACACCGCGCATGAACACCCGCCGCCGGAAAAGCTTCGAAGTCGTCGTCAACCTCGCCCTGCAAATCCCCGAGTCCGAGTGGCCGGTCAACGAAAAGCCCAAGCGCAAGCGCGCCTCCCGCGAGCAGCAGAAACGCTTCGAGGACCTCAAAAAAACCCGCGACCGCGTTGCGGCCGACCTCCACATGGACCCCGCCATCATCGCCCCGCGCGGCGCCCTCGAAGCCGTTTCGGGCGACCCCTCCTCCCCTGCCCTCATGGATTGGCAACGCCGCTTGCTCGGGCTCGAAATCCCCGCAGCGGCCCGCGCAGCCTGATTTTCCGGCCTTCCATGGCAAGCGAACGGCCCGACATCATCGCCCTCGCCCTCGCCGAGGACATCGGCCCCGGCGATGTCACCGCCCGCCACTTCACCCGCCCCGGCGCCACGGCCACCGCCCGCCTCATTGCGCGCCAAGATTGCATCCTCGCCGGCACTGCCACCGCCGCCGAAGTCTTCCGCCGCGTCGGCCCGACGCTCGAAATCGAAATCCACCACGCCGACGGCACCCGCCTCGAAAAAGGAACCGCCGCCCTCACCGTCACCGGTCCCGCCGCACCTATCCTCACCGCCGAGCGCACCGCACTGAATTTCATCCAGCGCCTTTCGGGCGTTGCCACGCTCGCCCGCCGGTTCACCGACGCCATCGCAGGCACCGGTGCCAAAATCCTCGACACCCGCAAAACCACCCCCGGCCTGCGCCTCCTCGAAAAAGCCGCCGCAGCCTCAGGCGGCGCCACCAACCACCGCCTCGGCCTCCACGACATGGTCATGGTGAAAGACAACCACCTCGCCACCGGTCTCGACCCCGCCGCCCTGCAGGAAATGGTGGACCGCTTCCGCGAAGCCCACCCCAGCATCCGAATCGAAATCGAGGCCGATACCCCCGCCCAGGCCGAAAAATTTTTCTCTCTCCGCGGCATCGACGCCGTCCTGCTCGACAACATGTCGCTCGCCGAACTCCGCGAAGCCGTCCGCCTCCGCCCTCCAGGCATCTCGCTCGAGGCCAGCGGTGGCGTCACCCTCGAAACCGTCCGCGCCATCGCCGAGACCGGCGTCGATTTCATCTCCGTCGGCGCCATCACCCACTCCGCCCCCGCGATCGACTTCGCCCTCGATTTCATCCCCGCCCCGCAAAAAACCCCTTTGCACCTCAACAATTCCGCCGATACCTAAACTCATGACCTCTCCCTCCTCCTCGCTCCGCGTCCTGATTCCACTCGCTCTGGCGCTCGCCCTCACCGGCTGCGCCGCCATCGAAAAAGCCAACCGCGCCAACACCGAGCGCCTCCTCTCCGCCGCCGGATTCCGCGTCGTCCCCGCCAACACCGCCGAACGCCAGAAATCCCTCGCCGCGCTCGAACCCTACAAAGTCATCCGGAAACTCAAAGGCGACGAAGTCGCCTATGTTTACAGCGACCCCGCGCAAAACATCCTCTTCCTCGGCACCCAGGATGCCTATTCGCAATACCGCAACCTCGAACTCCAGCAGGAAATCGCCAACGAAAACATGTCCGCCGCCCAGCTCAATATGTCCGCCGCCACGCCGTGGAACGACTGGCCCGTCTGGGCCGGCCCCATGGCCCTCCCCCCGCCCCGCATGGGCCCCGCCATCCGCCGCTGAA
>JBMOIA010000318.1:0-2052 GCA_049317565.1 Terrimicrobiaceae bacterium
TGCGGTGGATGGGATATTTTTTCTCGTGCGGCACGGGGCCGCGTCCATCGGTCGGATCGCCGGTGACATTGAAAATGCGGCCGAGCACGCCTTCGCCCACCGGAACGGAGATCGGAGCGCCGAGCGCGTTGACGGACATGCCGCGCGTGAGACCCTCGGTGGAACTCATGGCAATGGCGCGAACCCAGTTTTCGCCGAGGTGCTGCTGGACCTCGAGAGTGAGGCGTTGGTTTTCCCCGGCGGACTCGAAAGTGATCTCGAGGGCGTCGTAGATTCTCGGCAGCGCGCCGTCGGCGGCACTGAACTCGACATCAACAACGGGTCCGATGACTTGAACGATTTTTCCTTGTTGGCTCATTTGTTGTGATCTTTTCGCGGCTTCTAAAAAACGAGTCGCGGATTCAAGCGGCGCGCGGGCGATTCTGCAACTGCAATTTGGTCGGAGCAATCCGCGCGGGACGGCGGGATTGTTTCCCGCGGGTGGCTGTTGGTTTGGAAAATCGCATTGACCACGCAATATGTTGTGTTGATTTAGCGATCGTTCCCCGGAACGACACAAGATATGCGCTGCCCCAAGTGTGGAACTTTGGAAGACAAAGTCATCGATTCCAGGCCGTCGAAGGACGGCGTGAGCATTCGGCGGCGGCGCGAGTGTCTCGGGTGCGGGGCGCGGTTCACGACCTACGAGGCGCTCGAGCGGGCGGAGGTGCGGGTGGTGAAGCGTGACGGACGGCGCGAGTTGCTCGACCGGCAGAAGCTTTTGAACAGCCTGACAAAGGCGTGCGAGAAGCGGCCGGTGGCGTTCGAGGAGATCGAGCGCGCGGTGGAGGATATTTTGCAGCAACTCGAATCCACGCAGGGGAGCGAGGTCACGAGCCGGTTGCTCGGCGCGCATGTGATGGAGGCGCTGCACCGGTTGGATCCGGTGGCGTATGTGCGCTACGCGTCGATTTACCGCGAGTTTCAGGAAGTCGGGGACTTCATCGAGGAGATCGAGTCGCTCGGGCGGCGTGTGGCGCGGACGCCAGATCAGGCGGAGTTGTTCGGGGCATGATCGCGCTGAAGGACAATTTTCCGCTGGTGCGGTTCGATGACGGCAGTGTGATGAACTACGACCGCGCTTGGTTGAGCACGGCGGTGGTGCGCGCGGCGGAGACGGCCGGCTACAAGAAATGGTGGCTGACGACACATGTGACCGAGAGCATCTCGTCGTTCCTGCAGCAGGAATTCGACGGCAATGTGGTGGGCATCGCGCGGCTGGAGAAGGCGGTGCAGTCGGTGTTGCAGGTGATCGGCTACTCGGATGTGGCGGAATGTTTCCGCACGCTTCCGCCGCCGGCTTTGCTGAGGCTGGATGAAATGGCACGGCGTGCGGGGACGGGATATGAACTGGTTTTCTTCGGCATGCTGCGTGACGGGTTGCGTGAAATCATCGGGTCGCCCGCACGGCAGGTGCGCGTGGAGGGGCTTCACGACTGCGTGAAAACACTGCGCAATGCGAAGAATTGGAGTCGGGATTGCTCCGGGCTGCTCGGTGAAATCGTGGACTTCATCCGCGGCGAGTTGGGCGCGAGTGGGCGCCGGGGCGAACTCAGCCTGCAACTCACATGACGCTTTTCGAAAAAATCATCGCCCGGGAAATCCCCGCGCAAATCGTCCACGAAGATGATGTGTGCCTCGCCTTCCGCGACATCTCGCCGCAGGCGCCGGTGCACATTCTTGTGGTGCCGAAAAAACCGATCCCGCGCGTGGGTGCGGCGGGCGACGGGGACAAGGAAACGCTCGGGCACCTCTTGCTCGTGGCGGCTGCAATCGCGAAGAGCGAGGGGATTTCGGAATCGGGTTTTCGCATTGTGGTGAACAATGGTCCGCACGGCGGCGAGACGGTGCCACACCTGCATGTGCACTTGCTCGGCGGACGGGCGATGCACTGGCCGCCGGGGTAGGGCGGGGCCGCATAAACCGGACGACACGGAGGTCGTCCCTCCTATTTTCTGAGGCGGACGAGGAGGTCGCCGGTGTCCACGGTGTCGCCGGCTTTCGCGAAGAACT
>JBMOIA010000319.1:0-2050 GCA_049317565.1 Terrimicrobiaceae bacterium
TCATGGCGGCGAAGGATTGACCACAGAGGACAGATGGGTCACAGGGTGCTTAGGGGACGCGCAGCAGACAAAGGACACGCAGGACACGGGGTGGGTTATTCGGCGGGTTGCTGTTCAAACTCGGCGGTGGAGCCTTCGATTTTGATTTCGCCGGAGAGGAGGTCGAGCATGAAGGTCGCGCGCTTCTGGATGTTCGCGATGTTGATTTGGAGAAGGTTGCGGAAGTAGAAGTAGAGGAACATGGCGGGGATGCCGACAAAGAGGCCACCGGCGGTGGTGATCATGGCTTCGCCGATGCCGCCCGCGAGGTCGGCGGGTTCGGATTTCCCGGCGGCGAGCATGTCGAACGACGCGATCATGCCGGTGACGGTGCCGAGGAGGCCGAGCATGGGGCCGATGGTGGCGAAGACATTGAGGTAGTTCACCCAGAGGTTGAGCTTGGTTTCCTCGTTGGCGAGGGTTTCGCCGGCGGATTGTTCCATGGAGGCTTTGTTCGCGAGGTCGCGTTCGAAATTCACCTTGAGGAGCGCGGCGGCGATGGTGTTCGCGAAGACATTCGGCTGGTTGTGGCAGAGCGAGTAGGCGGAGGAGGCGTCACGGGCCTGCATGTATTGGCCGACGGCTTCGACCTGCGAGGGGGGCATCATTTTTTTGCTGTTGATCTGGAGGAAGCAATAGACGCCCACGGCGGCGGTGCCGATGGAGCAGAGGAGGAGCGGCCACATGAGCGCGCCGCCCGCATAGAAGGTGTCGAGGAGGGTTTTGTCCTTCGGCGGTTTGGCGGTGGTGGCGTTGCCTGCGGGTGGAGGCGCGGCGGCGTCCTGGGCGGCAGCCGGGAGGGCGAGGAGGAGCGTGGAAGCGGCGGCGCAGATGGCGAGCGACTTGAGGATGGAGTTCAGTTTTTTTTCCATGGTTTTTTGGTGGGTGATTTTTCGGGGGCTGGTTCTTCGGACGGGGAAGGTTCGGGTTCTGCGGCGTGGGTGCTGCCGGTTTCCTGCAATTCCTTGCGGGCTTCGGCTTCGAAGTCCACCGCAAGTTGCTCGGGAGTGAGGCTGGCGAGGTAGTCGGAGGCGAGCTTGGCCTCGGGCGTGGCGGGGTAGAGGGCGGCAATGTCGCGGGAGGTTTCGATGGCGAGATCGGTTTGGGATTTTTCCATGGCGGCGTCGCCGGCGTCCTTCGCGTTTTTGGCGGCGAGTTGGTAGATGCCGACGGCGCCCCAGAGGCCGCGGGCGGCTTTTTCATTGTCTGAACCGTGGAAGAGGGAGGGGTAGAGATAGAGAGCGAGGACGCGGTTGTAGATGTCGTGGCGTTGTTGGACGACGAACTCGTCGATGTCCCAGCGCGGATTTTCCTCCAGGAAGGCGCGGAACTCGCGGTCGGCACCCTGGGCGAGGATGTAGTTCGCCTCGATGAGGATTTCGGGGTCCTCGGTTTCGGCGGCGAGTTTTTGGGCTTCGCCGATGGCGGCTTCGGCCTGGCCTGTGGCGACCATGGCGCGGAGGCGGCCTTGGCGGGCGGCGGTTTTGTCGGCGGCGTCCCAGGAGGTGGATTCGATTTCGGTGAAGATATCGAAGGCGCGCTGGGATTTCTCGGGGTCCCTTGTGTCGAGGAGGAGGTGGCCGAGGCGGATGCCGATTTTGCCGGCGGGGGAGCGGGGGAAGGAGAGCCAGGGGCGTTGCCTGTTCCAATAGACTTCGACCTCGACGATGTTCGCGGCGGTGGCGGTGCGGAGTTTTTCGTCGCGGACGGGGTCCGGGGCGAACTCGATGAAATCGACATCCGCGCGGGGGATGGTGGTGGAGGCTTTGGGAGCGGGGGCGCCGGGTGCGGAGGGTTCGCCGAGTTTGACCTCGAGGCGGAAGGATTTGTCGTCGGCGGAGAGGATGGTGCCGGTGCGGCGTTCACCGCTTTTGAGGACGAGGGTGTCCTGGGCGTGGGCGTGGAAGGCCGTGGCGAGAAGGAGGAAAAGGGAGAGGAGAATTTTTGATGGGGGCGGCTTCGCCGCGGATTTGGGACGGCACGGAGGCCGTCCCTCCATTTGGAAGGATTT
>JBMOIA010000320.1:0-2042 GCA_049317565.1 Terrimicrobiaceae bacterium
GCTCTTCGACAACGGCCGCCACGGCCGCGCCGTCACCGGCGCCGCGAACCGCCCGCTGAAATCGCTCAGCGACATGCTCAAGGGCAAGGGCGGCCGCTTCCGCCAAAACCTCCTCGGCAAGCGCGTGGACTACTCGGGCCGTTCGGTCATCGTCATCGGTCCCGAACTCAAGCTCAACCAGTGCGGTCTTCCCAAGAAGATGGCTCTCGTTTTGTTCGAGCCATTCATCATCCGTCGTCTCAAGGAACTCGGATATGTCCACACCGTCCGCAGCGCCAAGAAACTCATCGAGCGTCAAACACCCGAAGTCTGGGACATTCTCGAGGAGGTCACAAAAGGCCACCCCGTCATGCTCAACCGCGCCCCCACGCTTCACCGCCTGTCGATTCAGGCGTTCGAGCCGATCCTCATCGAAGGCGAGGCCATTCGCATCCATCCGCTCGTCTGCACCGCTTACAACGCGGACTTCGACGGCGACCAAATGGCTGTGCACGTCCCGCTCTCGGTCGAGGCCCAGATGGAGGCGCGCCTGCTCATGCTCGCGCCGAACAACATCTTCTCGCCCTCGAGTGGAAAGCCCATCACCACGCCGTCGCAGGACATCCCGCTCGGCTGCTATTACCTCACGCAAAAGCCGCGCGCGGAGGACGCCGACAAGGCCCGCCGCCTCCCGCTGTTCTCCTGCGCCGAGGAGGTCGAACTCGCCCTTTCGGAAAAGGCGATCCGCACCCAGACCCGCATCCTTTTCGCGAACCCCGATTTCGGCCGCGAGACGGTTTACGGCGACCCTGCCAAGCGCGTGATCGAGACCACGGCTGGCCGCGTGCTCTTCAACCAGATTTGGCCGGAGCAACTCGGCTTCTTCAACAAGGTTTGTGGCAAGAAGCAGCTCTCCGATGTCATCTGGCGCTGCTACAAGGCCTCCGGCCAGCAGACCACCGTCGAGACCCTCGACAAGCTCAAGGAACTCGGTTTCCGCGAAGCCACCCGCGCCGGCGTTTCGATCGGGATCAACGACATGATGATCCCGAAGGAAAAGGAACAACTCCTCGAAAAGGCCTACCGCGAAGTCGGCGAGGTCGAGAAGCAATACCGCCGCGGCATCATCACGGACGGCGAGCGCAAGAACAAGGTGCAGGACATTTGGACCCACACCGGCGAAGAAATCGCGAACGCCCTCTTCCGCACGCTCGAGCACAACGAAGGCAAGCGCGACATGAACCCCGTGTTCATGATGGTGGACTCCGGCGCCCGCGGCAACCGCACGCAGGTCAAACAGCTCGCCGGTATGCGCGGCCAGATGGCCAAGCCCTCGGGTGAAATCATCGAGCAGCCCATCACCGCGAACTTCCGTGAGGGCCTCACCGTGTTGGAATATTTCATCTCCGCACACGGCGCCCGCAAGGGTCTCGCCGACACGGCGCTCAAGACCGCCGACTCCGGCTACCTTACCCGCAAGCTCGTGGACGCCGCGCAGGATGTCATCGTCACCATCGACGATTGCAAAACCGCGAACGGCATCGTCGTCCGCCCGATCTACGAGGGCGACGAAGAGGTCGTCAGCCTCTCCACCCGCATCATCGGACGCACCAGCTGCGAGACGGTCAAGGACCCGATCACCGGCAAGCCGGTTGTTAAAAAAGACCAGCTCGTGGACGAAGAGATCGCCGCGGCGCTCGAGAAGATCGGCCACGAACAGCTTAAAATCCGCTCCGCCCTCACTTGCGAGGCGCAGCGCGGCGTTTGCATCAAGTGCTACGGCCGCAGCCTGGCAACAGGCGGCATGATCAAGCTCGGCGAGGCCGTGGGCATCATCGCCGCGCAGTCGATCGGCGAGCCCGGCACCCAGCTCACGATGCGAACCTTCCACGTCGGCGGAGCCGCGAGCCAGACATTCAAACAGCCCATCATCAAGGCGAAGAACGAAGGCACCGTCCGCTTCAACGAACTCAAGGTCGTTGAAACCGTGGACAAGACATTCGTCGTGCTCAACAAGAACGGCACCCTCACGCTCCACGCGAAGGACGGCCGCGAACTCGAGA
>JBMOIA010000321.1:0-2032 GCA_049317565.1 Terrimicrobiaceae bacterium
TGCACCACACTCCATACCGAATTGAAAACGCCGACTGCGCCGAGTGGTCCGCCCTCCCGATCATGGAAAACGGTTTCGCGGAGCCCGAGGAACGCCCCGCCTCGGCCCTCGTCGCCGAACCCGTGGATGTGACAATCTTCCCGCTCGAGAAAATCCGGTAAACAGAACCCGAGGCCTATCGCGCCACTCGAACTTCGTAGATGAATTGGACGCTCCTCACCCTTTGGGAAAATCCAGCCGGTGTTGTTTTTGAATCCTCTCCCGCAATGCGTCGGAAAGTTTCGCCCGTGCCGCGAACTCGGGCCACTGCTTCACGGCCTCCAGCACTTCTCCCATAATCGCTGCAGCCCGTCCGCGTTTCATCAGGGCGGACTTCGCACCAGCCTCAAAATCCCCGCGACCGAACCCGTCCCGCTTGCCGTTCAGCGTCATCTGGTGTGTGCCGGTCCACGATCCCGAGGGGTTGTAGCTGTAGGTCATGTCAAAGGCGGGCGCGAGCGACCACTCGCCCTGTTTGTTCATGAGGAAGGCGATGTTTTTCACATGGTCGTCCTGATTCCGCGCAACCACATTGAAAACCATTCGGCGGAATTGCTCCTCCACGGCCGCCATCGGCAGTTTGAGCTGCCGAATCATGAGCAGTGCCTGCTCGTAGGAGTGGGCGCCAGGCTGGTTGAAATCAAAATGGGCCAACCCGCCCAGCGACTGCATATGCAACTTCCCGCCGCCCGCGTGTCGATCAAAACGGCGAGTCATAAAATGGTGACGCCCGTTTTCCTCCATCAGCCGGCACTCGCTCATCGCAATGCCCGCCGCCTTCGCCATCAGATGATAAGCATACTCGATGGCGCCGTAACCCCTGGGATCTTCCAACTCCTTGTCCCTGTTGCCAGCCACCCCGTCGAATTTCAGCAGCCAATACTCGAACCCGTCGCCCGCTTCGATCTGACCCGACCGCACTTCGTTCGTTTCCCGGTTCCATGCGATCACAGCCTTCGCCCGCGCGCCGCCTGCGGATGTGCCCACTCGCAGGATGTCGCGAAGCGCCTTCTCTTTTCCCTCGGAGTGAAAATGTCCCTTTAAATCGCCGCGATGCGTCAACACCTCGGCGGCCAATCGCACCAGCGCGCCCACTTCGATCTTCGCCGCCTTGCCGGACTTCGGCCCGAGGGAAGGAACGAACTCCAGCGCACCCATGCCCCGTGTGCCGGTATAGCAAAGCCGCTCCACCGCGTTGAAACTCTCCGGTGTGCGGCCACGCGTGGCCAGCCACGCATCGATAAGCGCATTGCCGAATTTGTCGGGCAAGGAATCCGCAAGCAACCCAGGAAGGCCATGGAATGTGCCCCGCGGCAAGGCCGGAAACCGATAAACCTGCCCGCTCAACGGCATCACCAGAGGCGACAACTCGATCCCGCTCCGCACGAACTCGGGATCATACTCGAACGCCGCAACCTCACGCCCCTCCTCGAGGGAAACAGCCCCAATCCTCCGGCCCCAGAGTCGCACCTCCGCAATCATGCTTCCTCACCCCAAGTCCATTTTCCCGGCTCGGCGGGTGCCGCCTTTTTGCCAGAGGCGCGCCGGCGCTTCCCGCCCTGTCGTTTCAGTTGCTCCATCGGACTGGCCACCTCTTCCGGAATGAATCCCTCGATATGCTCCACCAGCCCAAGCACCCGGCAAACCCGTAGAAACCCCGAAAGCTGCGTCCCCACCGCCCCGGATTCCAAGCGCTCGACCGTTCGTTTGGAAACGCCCGCCTGATCCGCAAGCGCCGCCTGCGTCAGATTCCTCCCAAGCCGCGCACCGGCCAAGCGCTCCCCCAACTCCTCCAGAATGCTTGCATCAGTGAGTTGCGCCGAGATCTTCATAATTCGTCAAATGTGCCGATTTAAAATCGTTTCACAACGATAATCGTCATTATTGGCGACTTGAAAAATGGGCCGGCACCTTACCGCAAAAGACGATTTTTTATCGGAGAGCGCGGAATCTTTGCGCTTTTGAAGAGCGATTTTGAACTCCAACCTGACGC
>JBMOIA010000322.1:0-2021 GCA_049317565.1 Terrimicrobiaceae bacterium
GGCGGCGGAGGCGACGAGGTCGGCGGCGGCTTGGTTCGAGAGGTGGCCGTGGCGCGAGAGGATGCGCTGCTTCACGGACCAGGGGCGTTTGGTGTCGTTTTGCAAAAGCGATTCGTCGTGGTTCGATTCGACGAGGAGGGCGCTGACGCCTTGGACGGCGTTGGTGATTTGGCGTGTGGCGTAGCCGAGGTCGGTCAGGACGCCGAAAGAGGAATTGCCACAGGCGAGGACGAAGCCGACGGGGTCGGCGGCGTCGTGGGGGACGGAGAATGGATTGACGGAAAGGTCGCCGAGTTCGAACCGGGAGCCGCTTTGGAAAAGTTTCCACTCGGCGTCGAGCCCTCCGCGGCGGAGGGATTCGGCGGTCATGGGGTTGGCGAAAACGGGGATGCGGTGCTTCGGGCAAAGGACCTTGAGTCCGCGTGTGTGGTCGGTGTGCTCGTGGGTGAGGAGGATGCCGGCGAGCGAGGCGGGGTCGATCGCACAGGCGGCGAGGGCGGTTTCGATTTTCCTGGCGCTGAGCCCGGCATCGACGAGCACGGTGGTGGCTCCGGCGCGGACGATGGCGGCGTTGCCCGAGCTGCCCGAGGCGAGGATGGTGACGCGGATCATGGGGCCGACGCGCGGGGGTGCGTCAGCCGAGGGCGAGCTGGGCGGTGGCGATCTCGAGGATTTCGTTGGTGATGCCGGCCTGGCGCGCCTTGTTGTATTCGAGCGTGAGGTCCTTGATGAGGGACTTCGCGTTGTCGGTCGCGTTTTTCATGGCGACCATGCGGGCGCTGTGCTCCGAGGCGCGGGTGCCGAGCTGCGTCTGGTAAACGAGATAATGGATGTAGGCGGGCAGGATGGAATCCAGAACGGCGGCGGGCGAGGGCTCGAATTCGATGCCGCCCTCGATGGGCGGGAGGGGTTCGTAGCCGCTCTTGATGCCGACCTCGTCGAGGCTGGTGATCGGCAGGATGGGATAAATGACGGGGGACTGGGTGAGCGTGTTGATGAAGCGCGGATAGAGGACGGAAACGGCGTCCACCTCGCCCGAGAGGAATTTCTCGATGCAGAATTTCGAGATTTGTTTGCACTGCGGGAAGGTCGGGCGCTCGGCGAGCGGGAAGTCCGCAATCATGTTGCGGCGGAGGCGGGCGAGGAATTGGGTGCCCTTGCGGCCGATGCTGACGAAGCGGGTGGTGGCGGGGTCGAGCGCAGCGGCTTCGCGGAGGAGGTTGGTGTTGAGCGCGCCGCAGAGCCCTTTGTCCGTGGACATGAGGATGACGAGCTCGTTGCGCTTTTGGCGGCGCTCGAGGAGCGGGTGGCTGGTCGGGTCGATGGCGTCGCGGAGCGAGGTGATGACGCGGTTGAGGAGCTGCGCGTAATCGCGGCCGGCGAGGGCGGCCTGCTGGGCCTTGCGCATCTTCGAGGCCGCGACCATTTGCATGGCCTTGGTGATCTGCGCGGTGTTTTTGACCGACTTGATGCGTCGGCGGATGTCGCGGAGGTTCGCCATTTCGGGCTGGTTAGAATTTGTTGAACGACTGGAACTCCTCGAGCGCGGCCTTGAGGGCCTTCTCGATCTCCTCGTCGAACGAGCGTTTCTTGACGAGCTTGTCCATGAGTTCGCCTTTGCGGGTCTCGAGGAATTCGATGAGTTTTTTCTGCGCTTCCTTGACCTTGTCCACGGGGACGGCGTCGAACGCGCCCTTCTGCATGCACCAGAGGACGGCGGCCTGGAGCTGGACGGCGACCGGGCTGTATTGGGTCTGCTTGAAGAGTTCAACGATGCGGGCGCCGCGCTCGAGGGTGGCCTTGGTTTTTGCGTCGAGGTCGGAGCCGAACTGCGCGAAGGCGGCGAGTTCGCGGTATTGGGCGAGGTCGCCTTTGATTTTTCCGGCGACTTGTTTCATCGCCTTGATCTGTGCGGCGGAACCGACGCGGGAAACCGAAAGGCCGACCGAGATGGCCGGGCGCACGCCCTGGTAGAAGAGGTCGGTCTCGAGGTAGATCTGGCCGTCGGTGATCGAGATGAC
>JBMOIA010000323.1:0-2004 GCA_049317565.1 Terrimicrobiaceae bacterium
TTTTTCACCCCGAGCTCGGGGAGGGCGGGGGTCCATTGGATTTGACATACGACGCTGATTTTCTCCTCGATCCGGTGGATCGCGAATTGGCGCTTCCTCTCGGGGCGGATTTCCGAACCGGTCGGAATCTGGCCGAGGTCTTGGAAGGTTTCGAATAACGGCGGATTTCGCGTTTCCCTATCGGTATTCCGGATTAGCGTTGCGGCGTGTCGTTCGTCCATCTGCACTGCCACACCGAGTATTCGCTCCTGGATTCCACGATCCGACCGGGTGATCTCGTGAAAAAAGCCGCCGCCCTCGGGATGCCAGCGGTGGCGGTGACGGACCACGGGAACCTGCATGCGGCCGTCGAATTCCACCAGGCGGCGGCTGCGGCGGGGATCAAGCCGATCATCGGCTGCGAAATTTATGTGGCACCCGGATCGATGCGCGACAAGCAGTCCGGCCGCTCCGGCAAGGACGATTCGTTCCACCTCACGCTGCTGGCGACGAACGATGCCGGATACGGCAACCTCGTCAAAATCTCCACCTCCGGATTCCTCGAGGGGTTCAACCACCGTCCGCGTGTGGACCGGGAATTCCTCGCCGCCCACGCGGAGGGGCTCGTCGCCCTGAGCGGTTGCCAGCAGGGCGAGGTGCCGCAACTCGCCGCGGCCGGCCGGACCGCTGAGGCGCTTAAGGCCGCGTCGGAGCACCGCGATATTTTCGGTAGGGAAAATTATTTCCTCGAACTCCACGACCACGGGCTCGAGTCCCAGCGCCGAGCGAACCCGGCGCTGGTGGACATTTCCAAAAAACTCGGCCTCGGCCTCGCCGCCGCAAACGATGTGCATTTCCTCGAGCGTTCCCATCATGAGGCCCACGATGTGCTGGTTTGCATCGGCGCCGGGGCGAACCTCGTCGATGAGAAGCGCCGCCGCTACAGCCCGGAGGTCCATTTCAAAACCTCCGAAGAAATGCGCATGCTCTTTTCGGAAGTCCCCGCCGCCTGCGACAACACGCTGCGCATCGCGGAGCGGTGTTCGTTCCAAATGGAGTTCGGGAAGCCGAAGTATCCGAACTTCGATTCGCCCGACTCCCGGACGCGGGAGCAATACTTGCGCGACCTTTGCCATGAAGGTCTCCGCCGCCGCTATGGAGCCCGCGCAGAGTCGGACCCCGTCCTCGCGGAGCGCCTCGGCTACGAACTCTCGGTCATCGAAAAGACTGGCTTCACCAGTTATTTCCTCATCGTTTGGGATTTCATTCGCCATGCGAAGGAATGCGGCATCCCGGTCGGTCCCGGGCGTGGCTCGGCGGCCGGTTCGATCATCGCATATGTGCTTGGCATCACGGATATCGATCCGTTGCGGTTCGGGTTGATTTTCGAACGCTTCCTCAATCCCGAGCGTATCAGCCCGCCCGACATCGATGTGGACTTCTGCATGGTGCGCCGCGGCGAGGTGATCGAGTATGTGCGACGCAAATACGGCGAGCGCGCCGTTTCGCAGATCATCACCTTCGGCACGCTCGGTGCGAAGAGCGTGGTGCGTGATGTCGGGCGCGTGCTCGGCTGGAGCTACGGCGAGGGCGACCGCATCGCCAAAATGATTCCGGCCGAACTCAACATCGATCTCGCGAAGGCGGTTGAAAAAAACCCGGAGCTCAAGCACACGATCGAGTCCGAGGCTCCCGTCCGCCAGATGTGGGACTACGCCACCGTGCTCGAGGGGCTCTCGCGAAATGCGGGCGTCCATGCTGCGGGCGTCGTCATCGGCGACCGCCCGCTCGACGAGTTTGTCCCGCTCTGCCGCGGCAAGGACAACGAAGTCGTCACCCAATTTGCCATGGGTCCGCTCACCGACCTCGGTTTGCTGAAGATGGATTTCCTCGGGCTGAAAACGCTCACCGTCATGCGTGAGGCGGAGCGTCTCGTCCGGCTGCACGAACCCGCGTTCGACCTCGCTGCCATCCCGATGGACGACAAGGCCGCTTTCGACCTGCTCAACCGCGGCGAGGTGGTCG